>JAZDKD010000398.1:0-2282 GCA_043803345.1 Pseudomonadota bacterium | reverse complement strand
TGTACTTAAGCAAGTAGATATCCTAATAACACACCTAAGACTACTGCAACAACTACGGCGGCTATGCCAATGATTACTACGCCCAGAGTTAGACCTTTCTTCGTTTCCTGAGAATGTTGCGCAGATGTAAGCCCCAAGTTTTCTGCCGTTTCTTTATCGTTTTGTTTTTTTAACTTTGATTGACGTTTCTTTTGAGACGAAGTGCCAGTCCAAATCTCTTGTCTTTGGCTTTTGATTTTTTCTTTTAATATATTTTCCGGAGAAGTCATCGTGTCTGCAATGACTTCCAATTTGGTTGATAATTCTGCAACATGGGGTGATGAAGAAGCGGAGTTTGACTGCGGCTCATTCCGTTCGAGCCGTAAGACGAAGTCGTCGGTGAGCGAAGCGAACATAGTTGTTTTATCATCAGGTTTTGTTTTGCTCGTTAAAGAGGATAATTTTACTTCTGTCTTAGGCGTCGATTCTGGTTCATAAAGTGTAGTACGTTCGCTAAAAGTTGGCATCTTTTCAGTTCGAGCTTCATTCACCGGCTTTTTTCCCTTCGCGCGGCGGAGAATTATCATCTGATTTTGTTCCTCATAATCAGCCAACGGTGGTAAACTATCCTGTTTTGATTCCTTAACAGATGTAGCATTTTCAATCTCGTCTGGTCTTGTCGGTTGTTCAGCAGAAAATTTTGTTTTTGTTTCTCCTTTCTTTTTCCCATTTAACTTACGACTATGTTTTCCAGACCATATTGCTTGACGATGTTCTTTATACCTTTCTTTCAGTGCTTTTTTTTCTTTTTCATCCAATGGCATAATTTTACCTCCCGATTCCACAAAAATATTTTGGGGATTCATAAATCTTGGGGCCTAATCGTAAAGATATTTAGCGGAATCTCATTTCGAATTTCGCGCAGCCCCACCAACACAATCTTTTGCTTTTGCGCCTCTTCTCTTGCGCCACTGTAAAGTCGTATGCCGCAAAAAATTGGAATGATTTCCGCCCCAGTTTTTGTTGCGAGCGAACTGACCCTGTTAGCAAAACTTATGATTCGACCAGCGCCTGCTGAAACTTTCGCTTCCATTCGTACTTGTACTGGCCGTCCTTCCCATTCTGCCTCTGCTACGCCGTCCCACTCATTCTCTTCCTGCGCTTCCAACGGGGTCTGGACACGCACACCAGATTTTGGCAATAAAAAAGCCACACTCTCACGAGCTTCTACTTCCCATGTTGGGCCAAAAACTTCAGAGATTGCGCTAACCTGATGAGTTAATACATTAACTTGTTGTTCGGTTTTCTGCTGCGCTTCAGCCAATACATCAATCCGTTGTGTCAATGCCTGAACCTGTTGTTCCGTTTTCTGCTGTGCTTCAGCCAACACGTCAATTCGTTGTGTCAATGCCTGAATTTGCTCTTCGGTTCTCTGTTGCGCTTCAGCCAAATCCTGGATTGCTCTCGCAAGCTCGTTTATACCTAACCATTCGCGAAAAGTCTCCGCTCTTTCCTTATGTTTCAAAAGGCGGGTCAGCACCTCAAATGCCCATTCTGGGTCCGCATCAAGAGTTTCCAAAAATGCCTGTTTATCCATATTGGTCAAAATGGTTTCTTTCATTAACGTTTGTCACCTCAATAGTAGAGAGGCAAAATGGCAAGATAGCAAGTTTACCGTTTAGCCCCTTTGCCATTTAGCCGTTTAGCCCTATTGCCCCTTTACTCTTCAACGCGCTCTAAAACTACCTCTGTGCCACTTCGGACCTTTTTGAAATCCTTTGGATTCCCCAACAATTTTCCTACCACATTGACGACACTGGCAGGTCTAATCTCATTTCCTCTGCTTGCTGGAGTCGGCCCGAAAAATATACAAAACGCCGTACCGGGCGGCCAATAGGCAATATCCCCCAATTCCACAACCTCTTGAGGATTTTCAGATTTTGCTCGAACAGGAATAGAAAAATAAATCTCATCGCCCCAGGTATTGCCATTTTCTTTAATTGGCAGCGCCTCCCAAATCAATTCTGCTGTTTTCGAATCGTTTAATTCCGCTTCCATACTCACATCGCCGGCTGTAATTTTAATCTTTTTACTCATTGTAAGACCTCATTTTATTTTGACTTTGTATATTCCTTCGCAGCCCCAAGATCCTATCTTGGTTCTACCAACTTACAAATCAAAATCTTAATTAGTATATCATACGCTCAAGGTATAATCAAGAATTTTCTTAAAAACTCTCTGATTCTATCATGAACGTAATTAGTTCCAGTGCATATCGTAGCTTTGATTCACGGATGCCAAGC
>JAZDKD010000397.1:0-3008 GCA_043803345.1 Pseudomonadota bacterium | reverse complement strand
GGTCACATTATAGCAATTCAATGTTCATCGTCAATTATATTTGTGCATTACAATTTCGATCTTGCTTTACTTTGGACCTAATAATGGTATAAAATTAACAATCAAATCAATCTGAGCGTGTCTTCACGCTCCCTATAGATATCTGGAGAAATAAGCTTTCAATTTGATTTGAATTATCTCATTCAACTACAAATTCTAGCTGTGATTTCTGATTCACAACAGCCCAAACTTGTTTGACGTGACCGTTGAAGTTTTCCACTGTATCATCTATTTATTGGTGATAGCCCGGTAGATGGCCAATAGGATCTACTTTAAAGAATTAGCTTCACTCGATTTGCTGGCGAAAAACAGTCATACTCCCTCAGGCTGTCACCAGAACGTAGCTTTTTTCGCCGTCAGCAATCTGTAAACCTGTGCGCAAACGATTGACAGGATTAATTCAACTATCAGGAGTATGGTTATAGTAATCACTCAAAGCTTCTTGTTTCGTCTAATCAGTATTGGCAAACGAGAGAGGAAGGCAAACAATAATGTCCGACAAAAGATCTCCTGTCGTAACCTCTGAAGACGAACCCAAATTTGCCGAAGAGCTTTTTGTGAAGTCATTCCTGGAACCCTTGGCAGACTTGCCTATTGCCATCATCGCTGTCAACAGGGTGGGATCCGTAAGTTTCTTGAATGCCGTGGCCGGATATTTCCTCGGAACCCCCACATCTATCGCCATTGGCAAACCAATTGAATCTATAATGCCGAATTCTAATATCTCTGGAGACCTAGAAAACAGTGTCACAGTTCATGATCGGCAGGAATTTGTGAATGGCCGCCTCCTGAAGTACAGCCTAATTCATTTCTCAATCAAAACAAATTTGCCGTTTGCCCTCATCGTCATGCAGGACGTTACGGAAAGGATTTCATTGGAAAAGGAACTGGCGAAAGCCAGAAACAAATATGAAATGCTCGACATGATGTTGGATGAGTCTTTTGAGGAACTGGGGGCGGTAGATAAATACGGACGTCTTTTTTATTTGACTAGAAAATCAGCGATCAACTTAGGGATTGATCGAGATGAAGCGGTAGGACAGGAGGTAACCATCCTCAATCCAAAGTGCCTTCTGAAAAAGGTTGCGCAAACAGGGATCATGGAAATTACCGAAATATCGCGGCGTAATAAAAAGTCGGTGCCTGTTGTGGTGATGCCTCTCATAAAGGATGATTTGTTGCAGGGCGCTGTATGCAAGAGCTTATTCACAGATGTCCAGGAAGCGAAAAGATTCGTTTGTAGAATCCAGGAAATGGAAGGCAGAAGGGATCCAAGTGATTCACCCAAGAAGGTTTTCGGATGCAGATACACCTTCAACGACATTATGGGGACATCAAACGCCATCGAACTCACGAAGAAAAGAGCCTTTCGAGCGGCCAAAGGAGATTCCAACGTCCTGATCACTGGAGAATCTGGAACCGGAAAGGAGCTTTTTGCGCAAGCCATTCACATGGCAAGTCCGCGCAGACATGGACCTTTTGTAGCCATAAACTGTGCTGGTATACCAGAGAACTTGCTTGAATCGGAACTCTTCGGCTATGAATTCGGTTCATTTACTGGAGCGAGAAAAGGCGGTAAACCGGGTAAGTTCCAGATGAGTCACAACGGAACAATCTTCCTCGATGAGGTGCCGGACATGTCTGTGGGCATGCAGGCCAAGCTTCTCAGAGTTATACAGGAAAGGGAGTTTGAGCGAGTGGGCGGCACACAGACTTTCGAAGTGGACGTGAGAATCATCGCTGCCACCAACCGCGATCTGTGGGATATGGTACAGAAAGGACAGTTCAGGGAAGATCTCTATTATCGGCTCGATGTGGTGTCCGTGCAAACCCCACCATTACGAAATCGCCTGGAGGATATCCATCTTTTGACACAATTTTTTATTTCTAGAATCAGAGGGCGCATTGAGAGCAATGTGACAGGTATCACCGAAGAAGTTCTTGAACTTTTCGTGAGTTACGAATGGCCAGGGAACGTGAGAGAGTTGCGAAATGTTATTGAAGGGGCAATGAACCTCAACACGGGTACATTGATCGACGCTGATTCTCTGCCGACGAGAATCAAGCAAAAGATGATGATGATTCATCAGGAGAAATCAATTGCCTCAAGCGGACCTGTATATGCGTTTGAAGATGGGGCGTTAAAAGAAAAAGCAATGATCGAGCATGCAATGCAGGAAGCCAATTCCAACAAGCGCAAAGCCGCCACTATGCTCAGAATGAGCCGGGCCACCCTTTACAACAAACTCAAGAAATACGGGATCGAACTAAACCGCTAGGCGTTAGTGTCAAATCATTGTCTAACTATTTAGACATGTCTAGGTTGCGACATGTCTAAATAAGCCAAATTTCTCCCCGAGAATTACGATTCCCTCCCTTTATCTCGATCGATGCGATGAAAAAAACTGGCATTCTGCTAAACATAACCACTTGATATAAACCAACTAGTTTCAACACAAGAATCGTTGGCTCAATTTATTTCCGGCTGATCCAACCTAGTGAACTGCAATGGGCATGATCCTTGCTCCTACGTAAACAGTCGTGGGCGTACACTACGATTTGGTCCCTATCTATTAGAGTGAGGGAGAAGATGACACAACGTGTTGCAATTGTAGATTTCGTTCAGACGAAACACGGTGAAGCGCTTGAAGAAAACGTCCGGGAACTGATCTTCGGTGTGGTGAAGAAACTGTTGGACCGTGTAGGGATGGAAAGATCCGAAATCGGAACGATGGTCTCTTCCTCTGCAGATTATTGGCAGGGAATCAGCTGCTCTAATAGTTATTACTACGACGCCGCAGGCGGAAACATCAAGAGTGGGTCCAAGGTCAGCGAAGACTCGGTATTTGCTCTCATTTATGGAATCATGCGCATACTCTCAGGTCATCATAGAACGGCGCTGGTTGTAGGTGTCACCAAGTGCTCGGAATGCCCCTCGGTTCACACTTTGACAAACCTGACGGCGGATC
>JAZDKD010000396.1:0-9423 GCA_043803345.1 Pseudomonadota bacterium | reverse complement strand
GTACAAGAACTACAGAACATTTATGAAAGCAGTTCATAAATCCCTGGAAAGTAACGGAGTGTTTTTGTTGCACACCATTGGATCAAACACTTCGAGTGTAAAGACCGACTCATGGATCAACAAATACATATTCCCAAATGGAATGCTTCCGAGTTTGACCCAAATAGCTCGGTCTGTGGAGGGTTTGTTTGTTATCGAAGATCTTCACAATCTGGGCCCCCATTATGACAAAACGCTCATGGCATGGAATTCAAATTTTCAAGACGCTTGGCCGGAACTCTCAAAACGTTATGACACAAGGTTCAAGCGAATGTGGGAATATTATCTGCTTTCATGCGCCGGATCGTTTAGAGCCCGATATAATCAGTTGTGGCAGTTAGTTCTCACCAAACCAGGTTGTCCTCAACCTGAATGCAGGATTTAATTTCATCCTGCATTTCGAGGTGGATCCGCTTCAAATTTCGGTCCACTGGTTGTAGAGCCCGGGATGACTTTCAATGACGGGCGAATTCTTTCTTGATTCTATTGATGTGTCCTCTCCCAAGGCCCTTAACTTCGCAGCCCAATTCGAAATAGCGCTGAATCGTCTCGTCTTTCAATATCCCGAAACAGTCAATAACCGCTAATGGCCCGCCTGCGTAACCTACAACATCATCAGGGTTTAGTCCGATGAATTCCTTGTGTCTCACTGCGAAAATCACGACGTCCGCGTCTTTGATAGCCTTGGGAAGATCTTTTTCAATTTTCAGTTCCTGAAGTTTCTTCTGGGAGCGGAAGAATCTGGCCCTACTTTTTCCTGGAGCCGGGTATGTGTCCTGAGCTTCGAATTCCCACCAATGGTCAACGTATGGGTCATATACACAAACTTCCGCGCCCATTTCGACGAGTCTGCGCACTATGATTTCCGAGCCGCTGTATCTGGTGTCTCCAACATCTTCCCTGTAGGAAGCTCCAAGGACCGTCACCTTGGATGCGGCTATGTACCTCCCCATGTTTCGAAGAGCGTCGCGGGCAAGTTCAGAAACATGTAGGGAACGAGTGTCATTAATGTTGATCGCAAGAGGCGTTATTTTGAAAAGATCATCTTGAAATCCCAAGAGATGTTTATAGGCCCAAACGGCCAGGCCGCCATCTTTGGGAAGACAATAGCCGCCTATCCCCGGTCCTGGGAAAATTATGTTAGAGTGCGTTGGCCTAATCTTTACAGCATCCAATACCTTGACGAGATCTACGCCATTTCTTTCTGAAAAAACGCTCCATTCATCCAGGAACGCGAGAATTGTGGCTCGATAGCTATTTTCTATTATCTTTGCGGTTTCAGATTCTATAGGTCTATCAAGAACGGTGAGAGGATAATTCTTTGTGTCTATCACCTCGTTGAGAAATTTCACTACTCTGGCGCGAGCTTCTTCGTTTATTCCGCTGCAGACTCTCCAGAAATTTCTGACTGAAGCCACATAGTTTTCTCCAGGCATAACTCTTTCGTAGCTATGAGCCAGTAGTGGCTCGTTGGAAATCCCTCTCTTTTGAAACGCCCTTTTGATCAAGGGATAAGCAACCTGTTCAGTTGTGCCAGGAGGTACGGTCGTCTCGATGAGAATCATCGCATTAGGTGGAATGGTTTCTCCGATTATTTCAAGCGATTTTTCCAGATCTTCCAGTTGCACATAGCCGGTTTTGACATCATCCAGGGATTCCTTTATGTAGTCGCATTGAACATCTACAACGACAACATCGGCCAGCCTAAGAGCCTCGTAGGTAAAAGAAATTGTCAGTGTTTTCTTTTCCAAGACACATCGACTTATAATTGATGGAACTTCCGGATCTTCAGACTTCACTGGAGCTATTCCACGGTTCATGAGGGGAATTTTCCAATAACTTCTGACACTTGGTCTTTGCATTCCTATGACAAATTTACCCGATTTGCCCGAAGCGTTGGCAGAATCTGCAATGACTGCGGCCATCACGGCCCCAACAAATCCTACCCCCATAACAACCACAATTTCTCTGCCTTCTCTTCTGTGAAAATCGACAAGAGTCTGTAATCTTAAGAATTCTTCTTGGTAGTCTTCCGCGTTAGGAAGATAAAATTTTTCACCTTCAGGACTTATGGATATTTCCTTCGTCATAGTTTCCCCACCATTTCAATGATATAGGAATTTTTATTTTTAATCGAACACTGACAGTCAGTCAAGGCAAAAGACTCATTGAAGCCTGTCGAGTTTTTATGCTAGAAGAAAAGGTTGACCGTTTAGTTACGGGATCGTGGAGGAAAGATGGACACAAAATACAACCCTGAAGTGATCGAGAAGAAGTGGCAGCAACATTGGGGTAAGGAAAATCTTTTCAAGGTCGAACTCGATCACTCTAAAGAAAAGTACTATCTACTCGAAATGTTCCCATATCCCTCTGGAAGAATTCATATGGGGCACGTACGAAATTATTGCATTGGAGATGTAGTTGCTAGATACAAAATGATGAAGGGTTTCAACGTCCTTCACCCGATGGGTTGGGACGCGTTTGGCATGCCGGCGGAGAATGCCGCAATCAAAAACAAATCTCACCCGGCGACTTGGACCAAAAACAACATAAACGAAATGCGCAGGCAGTTAAAGCGCCTCGGACTGTCTTATGATTGGGATCGAGAAATAGCTACTTGTCATCCAGATTACTACAGATGGGAACAGTGGCTCTTCATTAGAATGCTCGAAAAAGGGCTGGTTTATAGGAAGAAATCAATAGTGAACTACTGTCGGCCATGCGCAACGGTTCTGGCAAACGAACAGGTTGAATCGGGCTGTTGCTGGCGATGCGGACAACCAGTCGTTCAGAGAGAGCAGGATGGGTGGTTCTTCAAGATCACTCAATACGCTGACGAACTTCTTGAATGGTGCGACCACCTGAAAGGTTGGCCTGAAAGAGTTTTGACGATGCAACGTAATTGGATAGGCCGTAGCGAGGGAGCGAGAATCCTTTTCAAAATAGATAATTCGGATGAATCGATAGAAGTCTTTACCACAAGGCCTGATACGGTTTTTGGCGCCACTTTCATGAGCTTGGCCCCTGAACACCCTCTTTGTTTATCACTTTCCAAGGGGACTTCTCAGGAAGAGGCTGTTCAGCAATTCGTGAACCGGGCTCTTACTCAGGACTGGCAGACTAGAGTGGGAGAGGGAGCGGAGAAGGAGGGTGTTTTTATAGGGGCGTGCTGTGTGAACCCTCTCACAGGACTGCGGATGCCGGTTTATTGCGCAAATTTTGTCCTTTACGAATATGGAACAGGGGCTGTAATGGCCGTTCCTGCCCATGATCAGAGAGATTTTGATTTTGCCGGGAAATATGGCCTCGATGTGATCGTTGTGGTCAATCCCCCCGATGAGTCGCTGGATCCTCAGACCATGACAGAAGCTTATGTGGAAAATGGAGTCCTCGTAAATTCCGGTGAGTTTGATGGAATGGATAGTGTTAGCGCTAAAAAAGCTATTTCTGAAAAACTCCGATTAATGAATATGGGTGGGCCGACAATAAATTATCGTCTCAGAGACTGGGGAATCTCACGTCAGAGATACTGGGGGGCGCCAATCCCCATAATCCATTGTCCAAAATGTGGACCTATGCCAGTGCCGGATTACGAGTTACCCGTGGTATTGCCAACAAACATAGAATTCCCGGAAAGTGGGCGATCTCCGTTGCCGGATCTTGACTGGTGGGTGGAAACATCTTGTCCGAAGTGTGGAGCCGCTTCCCGTAGAGAAACTGACACAATGGACACATTTGTGGAATCCTCCTGGTATTTTGATCGATATACATGTCCCCGCTATGACAAAGGACTGCTTGACCCTGAACAAGACCGCTATTGGTCTCCCGTCGATCAATATATAGGTGGCATTGAACACGCTATCTTGCATTTGCTTTATTCCCGCTTCTTTACCAAAGCGCTGAGGGATTTGGGAATCAAGCAGGCGGGGGAACCTTTCGAGAATCTTTTGACTCAAGGCATGGTCATCAAGGATGGCGCAAAGATGTCCAAGTCCAAAGGTAACGTCGTGGATCCTGAAGAATTGATAGACAGATATGGCGCGGACACCGTGAGATTGTTCTGTCTTTTTGCGGCGCCACCCGAACGGGATCTTGAATGGACGGCCGAAGGAGTCGATGGCGCGCATAGATTCCTCAATAGAATCTGGAATTTGATTTTCCAATATAAAAATTTAAAAAGGATTCGTAATTTAGATGTTGAAACTGCCCAAAGCCGCTACATCCGTCGCGTAACCCATAAGACAATAAAGAAAGTGACGGAGGACGTAGGTAATCGCTTTCGCTTCAATACAGCTATTGCAGCTATAATGGAAATGTCAAATGAGCTTGGCAAGGTTACCTCGGAAAGTGTTCTGTTCGATAACTCCCTTTGTTGGGCAATGAAAGAAGCCCTGGATTCAATGATTCTGTTGATGTCTCCGTTTGTTCCTCACATCTCTGAAGAACTGTGGGAAGCTTTCGGCAATGCGTCCAGACTTGCAAAGCGTAAATGGCCTCAATACGATCCTCAATTGATTATTGAAGAAGAATTGACTATCGTGGTGCAGGTAAACGGCAAGAAAAGAGCAGAAATAAAGACTGCCTCAACGGCTTCTGACGACGAAATCAAACAGGCGGCAATGGCGGAGCTTAATGTCCAGAAATTCCTCGAAGGACGAACAATTCGAAAGATGGTCGTGGTTCCGCGAAAACTCGTTAACATTGTTGCCGGCTAATGATATATGCGCATGGAGTTAACGCTCTGCATTACAATCGTCACGTGATATTTTTCCGCCAATCCCAATTCAGGTAGGATTCACTTTAATACAGAATTTGAATGCGAACGCTTCTTATAATACGTACTTAAATCTAGCCAATGATCGAGGATCGCAACTGTCGTTTCTTATTTCGGTTTTATTGTTACTTATGGGGGTTTCAGGCTGCGGATATAAATTCGGCGAATCATCAAAACCTTCCGTATTTCCCGCCGGCGCAAAAACAATATTGATAGAGAGCGCAGTTAACAATACTGTCATTACAGGAGTGGAGACGGAATTGACTAACGAACTCCGGCGTGAATTCGCGCTTGATAACAAACTTACGCAGACTTTTGAAAAAGGCGATGTCATTCTGAAACCCGTCATAACGTCATACGATGACACTCCTTCGGCCTACAGGGCTGATGGTAAGGAATTGACGCGTGTAGGCACACTTCGAGTGAACTGTTCGCTATTGTTACCGAATAATAATCGAATTATTTGGAAGAACGATTTTGCGTCCTCATACACCTACACTGTCACAGATTCAATTCAAGGAACTTTGTCGAATAGGCGGAGAGGTATCTCCCATATGATAAGAGACCTCACTCCCCGTATACAGAAATCAATTTATGATTCTTTCTAGAACTGCGCATAATTTTCTGCGATTATATGTGATGCTCTATTTTAGGTTTAAAGGTTATCAATAGGCGTTGAGGATCAATACGACGGACAGTGGTTTGTGGTAGTCAACTGGTAATAAAATTGCCTTCTAACTTATCGTAGCCACTCTGGTCGTGCGAATAATCAGTTGTAGCTATCAGGGAGGAAAAAATGTCTAAGAAAAAGGTGACCGTCATTGGTAGTGGAAACGTAGGAGCTTCGGTTGCGGCTTACGCTTCCGCCCAGGAACTGGGTGACATTGTTCTGGTGGATATTCTGGACGGGGTTCCCCAAGGCAAGGGACTGGATCTTTATGAGGCTACACCGGTTCTTGGGGTCGATTCGAAAGTCATCGGCGCCAATGATTATGAAGCAACTTCTGGAAGTGATCTTATCGTAATCACAGCAGGCATCGCAAGAAAGCCAGGAATGAGTCGAGATGACCTTTTGTCGACCAATGTAAAGATTGTTGGGGAGGTAGCGGAAAAATCCTCTAAATATTCACCAAACGCCATAATTATTGTTGTTTCAAACCCCTTGGACGCAATGGTTTATACAGCTTGGAAAAAAACAGGATTTGACCCTCGAAAAATTATAGGTATGGCTGGAATTCTTGACACAGCGCGTTTCAGAACTTTTATCTCAGAGGAAACAGGAATTTCCGTTGAAGATATACAGGCGTTAGTTCTAGGCGGACATGGTGACACCATGGTTCCATTGACTCGTTACTGTTTTATTGGAGGCGTGCCGGTGGACCGTTTCATTTCTTCTGAACGATTGGATGAATTGGTTCAACGGACCAGACAGGGTGGAGCGGAAATAGTCAGCATGCTAAAAACCGGAAGCGCCTATTACGCTCCGGCCGCTTCCGCAGTCCAAATGGCGCGTGCAGTCCTTTTGGACAAAAAAAGGTTGTTACCGGTTGCCGCCTATTTGGATGGAGAATATGGGGAGAAAGGTATTTTCTTAGGCGTGCCTGCCGTGCTAGGCGAATCTGGCGTCGAAAAAGTTGTAGAAGTCGAACTCACCGAGCAAGAGTCTAAAGCATTTGGACAATCGGTTCAAGCTGTCAAAAATCTCGTTAAGGAAGTCGACAGATTTCTTTGATCATAGCTACGATTTCTGAAATCGATTCCAGCATACTGCCTGGTCAATTTCTCGGGGCCATCGTGAGCATCTAATCGATTACATTTATTTGACTTTCATAACGCGCCTTGATTCGTTTCATGGCGCTTGTTATTTTCAAGGCCATAATCAGAACCCAAACCCGGGATCTTTCAAACAGGAACCAAGATGCCACTACCGGAAAAATTTTTTGTGGAGACCTATGGCTGTCAGATGAACGAGCATGATTCTGAACAAATGTGTGAACTACTGGAAAGGCAGGGATTAGGGAAGGCAGACGCAATAGAACAGGCCGATGTAATAGTGATAAACACCTGTGCGATCAGGGAAAAGGCCGAACACAAAGTCTATAGTTCTCTGGGTAAACTTAAATCGTTAAAAATCAATAAACCCGAAACTATCATAGTTGTGGCTGGCTGCGTCGCCCAGCAACAAAAACAAGACCTTCTAAACAAATTTAGACACCTGGACTTAGTGATGGGGACTCACCAAATTTCAAAACTGCCCAGTTTAGTTACAAAGATAAAGCAAAAGAGGGAAAGGATCTCAGCGGTTGAATTTGTGAACAACATTGAGTCCTTACACATGTCGGCCCTCCGCTATTCATCAAATCGCGTCTGTTCATATGTGACCATAATGCAGGGGTGCTCCAACTTCTGCTCCTATTGCGTGGTTCCATATACTAGAGGCAAAGAATCCAGTCGGCGGCTTGAAGAAATTTTGGAAGAGGTTTCGGAACTTGCTTCGAGAGGGATAAAAGAAATTACTCTGTTGGGACAAAATGTGAATGCATACGGCAAGGATCTTTATAATTTCAGAAGGTTTGGTGATCTGTTGCAAAGACTATCGTCAGCCACAGGTATTAAACGGATTCGTTTTACCACTTCGCATCCAAAAGACTTTGATTCTGCCCTTGTGGAAGCCATTTCCTCTTCAGAAAAAGTATGTGAACACATGCATCTTCCCTTACAAAGCGGTTCTGACAAGGTCCTGAAGGCTATGAGGCGCGGTTATTGCTTTAGTGAATATCTAGAAAAGATTGAACTTTTAAGGACTAAAATTCCAACGTGCTCCATGACAGCGGACATTATAGTTGGTTTCCCCGGCGAATCAGAAGATGACTTTGAGGACACAATGGACGCACTACGAAGAATTCGTTTTGATCAGATTTTCTCCTTCAAGTATTCGTCTCGTCCTGGAACTGTAGCTGAAAAAATGCCGGGTCAAATTCCTGAAGAGACAAAAAAAGAAAGATTGACGAAAGTTCATGCCGTGCAGGACTCAATTACCGAAACGTGGCACAAGAATCTCGAAGGGTCCATTCAGGAAGTTCTTGTCGAAGGGAACGGACGTTTACTCAACCAGTTTTACGGCAGGACAAGGACCAACAAAATAGTAAATTTTGATGATGATGGATCCATATCGTTGGGTGATGTTGTGCGCGTGAGAGTCTTAAGGGGCCTTAAACATTCCTTGTTAGGTTCAATAGTCTGAACCTAATACTGGTTTTTCTTGAGATTGGCAATTTCGATATATTCGAATCAGAACGCTTGACGGGGGACTTTGGCGTCTTTTAAATTAGTTGACTTGCGCGTGTCTGCGCTGGTATGCTTTACTAATTCTTGCCATGGTATTCAGCTTTTCTTAAAAGACGGCGGGCTAAAGAGAAAAAGAAGCCCGACCGGTGGGGTCGAGCTGGGAGACGCCGTTATACGGCCGGGCTCACAAAACCTAAGAGCCGATGAATGCTAGAGAATTGCGCGTCCCTTGTTGATTCGATCCGGAATCATCTCATCTTTCATCATTAGGAACCCCGGATCTTGTCATATAGGTTCCCCTCATTCATCGGCGGCACAGTAAACTTTAATTTTTATTGAATTAGAAGATGAAGCCCATCTCTACGAAACCACCGTCAAGAGCGGTTTTGATCGCGTAGTCGTTCTGAGACTTCTTCAGATCGATTAGCCGGTATCCACCTTTCATATAACCCCATCTTCCACAATTCACAGGGATGCTGTATCTCCCACCTACCTGAACATCCACACCCGCTGCGTCGTCGCCAAACATACCCGTAGCCTTTGCCTCGCAGGAAAAAGTGCCACCATTGGGGGCTGTGACCATGCACTTCTGAAATTCCATTCCAACAGCGGCGGTATCAATACTCTTACTAAGGGTACTCCCCCAGTTGCCGCAGTTATTACAATTTCCGTCTATTCTGTTATCAGCGTGCGCCCATCCGCCAAAGAGGCTTATAGAGGCCCTGCAGTTCTTCACGGCGTCGTAGACGAGTCCCACTTTCTGATATGAAAATAACCAGCGACTTTGAATCTGTTGCCCGGGGCTCCAAAGTTGGGGAGACCCGCCGCCACCCTGCCACCCGAAGATAAACCAGTTGTCGACCCATTTGCCGCCTTTTATTTCGGTACCTAGCCCGGTGTACTGGACGGCCCAATTGCATCGGAACTGATACTTGGCGTTAACTTCCGGAATAACTTGATGGGCAGGCAGGCCAAGATTATCGGCAAAATCAGTCCAATCCTGATAACCGGAATAGCCACCAGCCCATTGCCACCAGTTTGGCGGCCACTGAACCTGACCACGAATGTTTGCAAATATGGCCTGTACCCCTATTTGCCACTGTCCAACTCTAGGTGTTGGCAAGAAACACCCTATCATGGGCGCAGCGGCGGGGAAGAACATTGGAGGCGGAGCCTTGACTTTTCTTATAGTCGAGGGTCCTTGAACATAGGGATTTCCAGCCCAAGGCGCCGGAAGTCCAAAATTTGAACGTTTGGCGGTTCTAGTTTGATGCACTACCGGATTAGCCGCCAGATTTGAGTTGTTTGGTTTGAGTAGAACG
>JAZDKD010000395.1:0-5066 GCA_043803345.1 Pseudomonadota bacterium | reverse complement strand
ATGGAGGCCGTCCAAACTGTCAAGCATTTTATTAAATTTGATGGTTGATCATTCTAGCGGACACCAATACAATGGGGGCATGCGACAAATTGCCTTGCCACTCTTTGATCCTAGTATTTGTTCCTTCTCTGACGTCATTGTCCATCCGGGAATATCCGAGTCTTTAGTTTTTCTGCAGTCAGCGTTGGCTGAAATTTCGCGCTCCAATCCCGACGCTAAACGGATTCTACTCCATGGCCCCTCTGGTTCAGGGAAAACTATGCTCCTAAGGGCTTCAGTCGAATACTTCAAAAATGGGAGTCCTTCAATTCATCAAAAGTGTTTTTTTGTGAGTCTTGCAGATCGCAAAGTCAATGAACCCTCCCTGGAAACATTGGCGAGATTGGATCATGAACAACTCTCTTTGGTCAAGCTAGTGTGTATTGATGACGTAGACAAAATCTCGGAGCAGGAACCCAATCACCTCTGGAGTTTGTGGAACAGACTGATGGTTGTTGGCGCTCACCTCATTTGCTCTTCCTCAGTGGGTCCTGAAGATCTGTTTGTTGAAAATTCGCATCTTCGTTCAAGAATGCTGGCCGGTTTATCGCTTGAGTTAACGGCCCCCAATGATAATGAACGGATTCTTGTGCTGGATAAGATGGCGTCAAGAAGAGGTATCAAACTCACTCATGATGTCATAAATTACCTATTATCAAGAAAATCGAGAAACCTTAAAAAACTCGAAGACATGTTGAACCTTCTCGATGAGGCTTCCCTTAGCGAACGTAGGCGGGTTACCGTGCGTCTTATAAAAGACCTTGAAATTGAACGATCTTTATAGGATCCCCTTGTTGTATTTGCAAGCCGGCCATGATGCTTATTTCCCCAAATTTCCCGAGCTAATATGACCACGAGATCAATAATAATGAAAAAGATGGATAGAGGTGAAGCTGACGAAACGGTTATATTCATTTCCCGCGAAAATGGTTGGCTTACCGGAATAGCCAAGAATTCAAGAAAGAGTCGTGTCAGGTTCGGGGGACATTTGGAGCCTTTCTGTGTCGTTGATCTGGCGATACGATCAAGAAAAAAGGACAACATGGTCTGGATAGATGAGTCCCATATGTTTAAAGGATTTCTAAAAATCAGAGGTAACATGGACTCCTTGGCCAGGGTTTGCTATTTTTTTGAGCTTGCCTCAGTCTTTCTACCCGAAGCTCAGCCCGACCCGAATGTATTTGACTTCCTCGAGAATTTTCTTGAAACTCTTGATTCCTCAAACCCTGGCCCTATAGAACTCATGGTAGGCGAAATTTATCTTCTAGGGCTTTTGGGTTTCATGCCGTCATTCAGTAATTGTCCATTGTGTGGTCAGGGATTTGATTCTAACGCGGAAGCTTTTTTTTCTCCGCTCTTAGGAGGCGCCGTTCATAGGGGGTGCGCTGAATATGACGCTTCGGCTCATATTAACCTGAGTCCCGCCACATTGGCCGCCTTGCGTCATGGCTTGAACGCTGACTCTCGCCTGGTGGGCAGGATAAGACTTAGCACGAGAGCTGAGAAAGAAATTCGAGCAAGTCTGTCGGCATTCGTTCGATGTTTGAGAGGGGAAGATATCAAGTCCTTGAGATTTATGGAGAACGCAGGCTACGTGTAGTTGGCGTATCTCTAATCAAGTCCGTTTTTATGGCCTGCCGCTACCTCCACCTTCGAGTAGTCTCTCAATTATTGAATGCGATTTGTCGAGATCTCCCGAGGGCGGAAGCTCCAACTGCTTTTTGTCAACTGCGGTGGCTAGCCTATCTTTACATTCTTTAAGCTGCAGGAGGCACGTTTCCGCATCAGACTGAAGCTGGCGATTTTGAACATTGCTAGATGACAATTCTTGTTTAAGGCTTTCAAGCTCATTGGTAATTCGCGTCGATTCGGACTTAGACTGTTCTAGTAACCCCCTCATCTGAGCCATCTGATTTTGACAGTCATTGAAACTATTTTTTATCTGGGAAACCTGTTCCTCAGCGTTGCTTTTTAGTTGTGTGGCGTCAGACCATGCTTTCTTAAGTGTGTTTACGAGTTCTTCCTTCTCGTTGAGTTCCCCTTCCAATTTTGAAACCAAGTCGTTTCTCTCGGCAATTCTCGCCTCGAGTTTTTTTTTGAGTGTCGTCAATCTGTGATTGTGTATTCTTTGATTCTGCTCTAAGGGACTCAAGATCCTTTTTGAGACTGTCCCTTTCTTGAGAAACAATTTCAAGATCCACCAAGGCTTTTTTTAAATCGCTGTCCCTCCTGGAAAGATCGGAGGCCAAGGATTCCACTTTTCTCGCTGCTTGTTCGGCCTTGAATTCGGCTATAGCCTTTGCGCCCATAAGGGCTATTCTGGTTTGATTTGACAGACCGCCTGATTCGATGTCTGAAGTCCCAGGGGATGTCAATCCTCCCGATTCTTGCTGAGTTGCTTCTTGTAGCTCCTTGAGTTTTTCTGACAGCATTTCGTTGGATGCTTTCAGGTCCTTATTCTCAGATTGTATAGACGATAACCTTGATTCGGTAAGCTTCAGTTCGGATTCCAGGGCCACTGTTGTTCGAGATGTCTTGTCGGTCCCGGAAGTGGGAGTCTGTTCGGTCTTTCCTACGCACGACTGAAGAGCCATCAATATAAATAAGAATAAGATTGAGAACAGTTTTAAGGTATTCATTCTTGGCTCTCCTTTAGACATAAACGGTCTAACCTAGATATCGGATAAGAATCTCGATCCATTAGCTTAATTCTATTGTTAAAATAGCATAAAGTCAATTTAAATATAATGAATATAGCATGTTATTAGAATTATAATATTCCAACTAAAAATTCAAGTATTGTTGTCTCCATGGGGCCTTCAAACAAACATCCTTCATGGGCCGGAATCTAAGGCCAAATGACAGGATCCGGAAACAATCACTATCTTTCCAACTCTCCAAATTATAAGGATACTAAATGGCGTAACTGGTTTCTTATTCGCCTTGACAACTTTCTTTATTATTTGTTATTGATCAAATATTAGCTATTCTTTCTTCACATTGGTGAGACCCGAAAAAGCGCTATAAACCCTATCAGGCGGGAAATTTTGCGTGGGACGAATCCCTGCCCGTTTTGTTGGACTTCGGACAAAGCCTTTAATCTTTGAAACAGAACCGAGTCGATCAGTGCCGATAGCGTTTCCGAATTTTTTCGCTGACGCTTTTGTTCAAAAAATAATGATTCCCAGAAGGGGGCCAGAGAATGTCGTTAAATTTTGACTTACCCAAGGATGCCGAGCTAACCAGAAAAGTAGTGCGGGAATTTGCCGAAAAGGAGATTGCGCCCATAGCGCAGGAACTGGACGATAAGGAAGAGTTCTCCGAAGAACTGACGCGAAAAATGGGTGAACTTGATTTTTTTGGACCCTTTGTGTCCGAAGAGTATGGCGGCAGTGATGTGGGTTACTTGAACTATATCATCATGGTCGAAGAACTTGCCAGGATAGACGGATCCCAGGCTGCTACGATCGCCGCCGGCAATTCTCTGGGTATTGCTCCGATCTTTTATTTTGGGACTGAAGAACAAAAGCGAAAATGGCTCCCCGATTTGTGTAAGGGAAAGATTTTGGCCTCTTTCGGTCTAACGGAGCCGGACGCCGGTTCAGATGCCGGATCGTCGAAAACCTCTGCGGTTCTCGATGGAAATGAATGGGTGATCAACGGAAGCAAGATATTTATCACCAATTCGGCCACAGACATGAGCGCTGTATGTGTTGTGCAATGTGTTACGGATTCTTCAAATCCCAAGAAACCCCAAATTAGTTGTATTTTGGTCGAAAATGGCGTCAAAGGATTCATAGCGGAAAAGATGCACGGGAAAATGTGCTGGCGGGCATCAAACACGGGACTGTTGACGTTCCAGGACTGTAGGGTCCCGAAGGAAAACTTGCTGGGTGGTCTTGGAGAAGGTTTTCATCAGATGCTTAACACTTTAGATGGAGGGCGACTGTCTATTGGAGCGATGGGACTTGGTGGCGCCCAGGGAGCTTTTGAGCTTGCCCTGGATTATTCGAAGAAACGTCAGCAATTTGGACGCCCCATAGGATCATTTCAGGTCAATGCGTTTAAGTTAGCGGACATGGCTACTGAAATTGAAATGGCGAGGTTGCTTCTATACAAGGCTTGCTGGTTGAAAGATAACGGTCGCCTCACACCTAAACATGGCGCAATGGCCAAATTGGTGTGCTCTGAAACTTACTACAGGGCTGCCAACCACGCTGTTCAAATGTATGGCGGTTATGGTCTGATGAAAGACTACGCTGCGGAACGACACTATCGCAATCAGAAACTTTTGGATATCGGAGAAGGAACTTCTGAAGTTCAAAGGATTGTAATAGCCAGAAATATCGGCGTTCCTGGAAAGTCGATGTGAGGTTTGGACCTAGCGGCGAAGCAGCTCGGAAGGATATTGACCTGAAAGGATCAGACATGAACCAAGAGTTCAAAGAGACTTCATATCAGTCTTTTCGCGACACTGTTGACGGATATGGAGAAGGTAAAGGAAGTGACTTTCTGACAGACCCGGCGGCGATTGAAGCGGCAAGGCTCGAATCTCAGACCGAATTGGAAACAAATCATGGTTCTAAGCTAAAAACAGCCAGGGAGAATCTGGGTTTTTCAATACAAGAACTTGCCGACAAGGTGGGAATTTCAATTGAATTGCTTGAAGAAGTCGAACAAGGCAGGAGGATTCTGCCGCTTGGACAACTTATAAAAGTAAGCAAAGCGCTATCGCTGAAAATGGCTGATTTCATATCCGAGGGGGACCAGCCTTTTACCATTGTGAGAGCCGAAGAAAGAAAAACCTTTAAACGCTTTGGGAAGTCAAGAGAAGAGCATCGAGGCTATGAGTATGAATCTCTAGCCTCAGATAAGAAAGATCGGCTCATGGAGCCCTTTATCGTAACTCTTCATCCTACAGACGCTGACGAACCATCGTCTCACGATGGACAGGAATTTATCTATGTTCTTGAGGGGCAAATGGATGTGATTGTAGGAGAAAAGAGAGATGTTCTAGGCCCTGGTGA
>JAZDKD010000394.1:0-3912 GCA_043803345.1 Pseudomonadota bacterium | reverse complement strand
CCTGTTCCCCTTCTTTTTTGCGTTGGAGCATGAAATCAGAATATCCCAGCACCGCCTGAAGTAGGTTGTTAAAGTCGTGGGCAATGCCGCCGGCCAAGGTCCCAACCGCTTCCATCTTTTGAGCCTGTAGAAGTTGAGCACGTAGAGAGTTTGACTCAGTCACGTCTATGAGAAACCTGAGAGTGGAACGCTGCCCTTGATAGGAAATCTCACTGCCCCAGGCCTCCAAATCAATATGGGCCCCGTCCTGCCTGACGCCGGTCACGCGGTAGTGAGGATCCACGCCAAGACCTTTGGCTCTGTTTGCGTTCCTTTCGGTGATCACACGTCTGTCCTTTTCAACATATAGGGCCTCTACAGGAAGTCCCTCTATCTCTTCCGGGTGGTCATAACCAAACATGTTCAAAAATGCTGGATTTACATAGGAGTATTTTCCCTGTGTCGCAATCCTGATGGCTATTGGCGCTGACTCTATAAGAAGACGCATCCGCTCTTCGGATTCTCTGAGGTCCCTTTGGGACCGTTTACTCTCGCTTATATCGATTGCGGAAAATACAACCCCTCTGGATAAATCTCCCGGCGAAATAGCGGATGAACTGAGAATAATGTCAATTATTGAGCCGTCCTTCCGCCTCCAGGTAGTTTCGACCGAACCGGAGCCACCTGCTTTGATCTGCCCGTATTTGACGTTTCCAACTCGAACAAACTCCTTGTCACTTTCATAAAGAATCCTGGCGCTTTGTCCATTAAATTCCGAGGCGGAGTATCCAGTCATATGAGACAAGGTATTGTTCGTCCAGTCAAATATGCGATCCCGGACCAATCCTATACCAATCGGAGCCGATTGAAGCACAGTCCTTAAGGTGGCTTCACTTTCCTTCAAAGCCTCCGCCGCTTTCAATCGTTCTACAGCCTTCCAAACCGAATCCATCATCAGGGTGAGTTGCAATATGTCTGACTGATGGTAGTCAGATTCCTTGTTGGCTACTCCAACAACAGCCACAATCTGATCTGCGCTGAATACCGGCACTGTCAGATACCTGTAAAGTGGCGCATGCCCCTCGGGGTAACCTTTTTTAAGTGAATGCGGAGCCTGAAAATCATTCACCACAATCGGTCGGCGCTGACGAACAGCCTCTCCCCAGATTCCAGTCTTCTCAAGCTGATAAACCGCCTGAGGCTCTGCTACAGAACACTCTTTCATCACCTCGCTGGACCAGGTGTTAAGAATAAACTGTTCGCTACCTTCATCATAATGGTAAATGTAGCCTAACTTGCTTCGAGTAAGTTCTAAAGCCTCAGTTAGAGCGTAATCCAAAAAGTCCTGCGTGGATTCGGCTTTATAGTGCAGGATGTCAACAATCTTATCCAAACGAGCTTCATTCCGGCGCAACTCATCTTCGGCTTCCTTCCGTTCGGTAACGTCCGTGGCGATGTGGATAATCTTTTCGATGCCTCCGTCATTGTCGAGTATGGGGGTGCAGGAGACAAGGAAGTATCTACCCAAAGCCTCCATTTCCATTTGCACGTACTCTTGTGACCCGGATTTGACAAGAGATTCCATAGGGCAATTCGCAGGGGGGGCGCCTTTTTGGTGAAACACCTCATAGCAAGACGCGTTGAGTAATTCGCTCAGGGATTTGCCGGTGGTTTCAATGGTCGCTTTGTTGGCATTCAAAATGACATGTTTGTTGTCCATGATGATGGTGGGATGTCCGATGGCCTGGAAGATATTTTCCCATTCCTGACGGGACTTTCGTAGAGCGTCCTCAGCTCGTTTGTGCTCGCTGATGTCTTCACATGTCATCATATCTTCACCCGAATCCAACTTAACGGGTCTAAAGCGAACTATTTTTTTGTCGCTGTCCTTGCACACTACAGAGAACACCCGCGGTCTAGTTTCTCCCGGAGAGCTTAATTTGAAGTCGTCCTTCCATATTGAAATAACCTCATGTCTGTAGTCGGTGTCAGGGTAAGCCTTTCTAAACCAATCTCGGCCACTGGGAACATCACTGAGGTCGTATCCGAACATCTCCGTGAACTTTGGATTTGCGTAGGAAAATCTCCCGTCGGGCTGGATCATGACAATACCAAGGGGCGAATTTTCGGCCAGCCTCTGAAACCTCTGCATCTCCCGGTTCAGATCTTCTTCTACCCTTGCCATTTGTAAGATGTGAGCGGTAGTGGTCGCAATGCCTTCCAGCAAAAAATCATCGTCATTCGAAAGGGGGAGCTTGCTGAATAATGCGAGAACGCCCATCGGATATCCTTTCCTTGACAAGATTCGATAACCAGAAAAGGACACCAAGCCTAATTCTCTTGCCCAGGCGTGGTCGTGAACGCGGATGTCGTTCACAACATCGTTGGTCAAAAATCTAGGTTCAGCGCCTGACGCGATGCGTCCAATCTTGTAGCAGTCAAATGGAACTCGATGGTGTACATTGCCGTCAACATGGGTATAGCGGCCAGAACTGGCCAACAGATGGAGACAACGATCACGATAACGACATACGTGGGGCCCCTCTGTGACGTTTGCGTGTATGCAGCCGGAATTGCATCTATCGCCTGGATTTATTATCCAGATGCGGGCAAAATCTGCCTGAAAGATTCGTACCACGCCATCCGTTATGAGCGTCAACTTTTCATTCAGCCGGGCAGATTTTAGTAGATCCTCTTTTAAGGAATTTACTAACTGCAGTCGCCGCTGTATTATGTTAGCCTGCGTTAGGGATGCCTCCATTTCGGCTACCCTGCTACGCAACAGGCTCAATTCATCGACAATGTGCTTCCCCTTTTGAATCCGGTCATCCATAAATCTGACCCCAAACCATCGTCAGAGGATCGCGTGCCAAACCGTGCCAGTGTATCATATAAGAGTCATATGCGCATCTTTCAGAAAAGCCAAAATCAATGGAAGTATTTTTAGGGTGTTTTAGACCATGAAATTGCGGCTCCATTTGTAGTTCTCCAAATATGGATTCCGTCAGATTTCCGACAGAATCCTCCTGAGAGCCATCACACTTCAAAAAGTAGCATAGGGCGAATCTCATTGAAAAAATTAAGTTAGCGCACTTCTGAGAATTTGAATGCATCTTTTCGGCGTTATTTTTCATCAGCATGTGGTAATATTGGAAATAATTAAGGCAGTGGCATTAGAATCACATTTTAAGAGTATATTTAAAAACTTAAGCAATCGAGCAACGAAAGGACAGAGCAATGAAGTGCCAATCGGATTACGACAACGAAGAGCAGGCTCTTGTGAGACAGGCGGACGAGTGTGTTCAGCCGTGGTGGGATGGGGAAGCGCAATCGGCTGCTGATCAGTCGCCAAAGGTCAAGGCGCCCGAGCAGGAAGTCAACACTGCGGAAAGTGAGGCACTAAAACGCGGGCTTTTGAAGCAGGAGCAATCTGGAGAATTATGTCTGTCCTGCCCTGAGGGAGATGAATAACTTAAATAAATCAAATCTGATTTACCTGTTCATGCTTCTTAATTGGATCTTATCTCAATTTCCGAATTTGTGCCGGTGTAAACAGCTTCATATTCTGAGGAGGAAGCCACAGTCAAATTACTACTTCAGGGCATCCCGATCACTATTTAGTGCTATCACAGCTATGCGGATGAGTTCATTGGAGCCTCTGTTGAACAGATGCGGAGAGAAATTAGATCCGTGGTCTGTCTCAGAGAGAGATCTCTCAAGATCGCATCAAAATAATCCCGCCTTTTAGCAAAACAAACCCGCCTTGACAATTTTGTCTAATCCTGACAAGATTTAATTGCTGTTTAATTGTGGTTTTACCCCTCCCTGTGGCTCGGAAGTTGCATAAATATCCATTGAGCCTTCACTTGTCTTCAAGCAGGTATCAAATGGAAAACGAACAGTTGTTAAAATCAATCCTTAACAGTATTTCTG
>JAZDKD010000393.1:0-9466 GCA_043803345.1 Pseudomonadota bacterium | reverse complement strand
ATGGAAATTCATGATGATTGCATTTAGCTTGTAGAATGACCGAATAAAGTCTTGACAACATCCAGCGCTTGCTGTAACAATCATTCAACTTTATACAAGGAACGGTTTATGGGTCTACAGTTTAATAATACCGCTAAGATGAACGTCGATTTTAATAACGGCGTGTATTTTTATTTTTGGCGATATTATTATTCGTCTGTCTACCCGTTGCCGGAGGGCTATAGAGACTAAAAGAATTTAGACAGAAAGCAACAAGGCCATGGGTAGACAGCGAATCCGCCCATGGCCTTTTTTATTTTTGGGCCGTGGGCGTTAAACCCAGGGCCCTTTTCGTTTGCGAAAGGAGCGTTTGAAATGATTCAGACTAGCATACCAATGATAAAGGCGGTTCTTCCTGTTGCTCCGCCGAGGACAAATTGCCTGATACCGCCGACCCGAAATGGATTTATAAGTCGCGATTTTCAGGCGGAAGACACGATCATCCGTGTAGGAGAAGCCGTAATAGGCGGGGGGTCCTTCGCTGTTATAGCCGGTCCGTGCTCGGTGGAGACACTTCAGCAACTTGTTGACACGGCGTTCGCTGTAAAGGAATCCGGGGCTGTGATACTTCGCGGAGGGGCTTTCAAGCCTCGTACCAGTCCTTACAGTTTTCAGGGATTGGGCGAAGAAGGGCTGAAACTCCTGTCTCTCGCCAGAGAAATTACCGGTCTTCCTGTAGTGACTGAAGTCATGGACACTGCTGATGTTGAGCTTGTTGAAGATTGTGCAGATATGCTCCAGGTAGGCGCCAGGAACGTGCAAAACTTCTCTTTGCTGAAGAAAGTCGGCAGGTGCCAAAAGCCCATAATCTTGAAAAGGGGGCTTATGACGACGATAGATGAGTTCCTGTCCTCCGCCGAATACATTATGGCGGCTGGAAACCCCGAAGTGGTCCTCTGTGAACGCGGGATAAGGACTTTTGAAACGGCGACCAGAAACACTCTGGATTTGAGCGCTGTGTGTGTCTTGAAGGAGAGGACTCATTTGCCGGTCATCGTGGACCCAAGTCATGCGGTGGGGTTGAGACGTTTTGTGCAACCACTGGCGCGGGCCGCTGTTGCGGTTGGAGCCGATGGAGTCATGGTTGAGGTGCACTGCTCCCCCGAAACAGCTCTTTGTGATGGTGATCAATCTCTCCGTCCTGAAGATTTTTCTCATCTTATGAGGGATCTGGCAGTCATGGGAAAAGCTATGACGCTTTTGTCGTGATGACTTAATCACTCCGTAATCAGAATCTGGAAAGAGGAATTGATGATATTGTCTGTCTTTGAGAAAAATAGTGACGTCAAAAGTGATGCCAATTTGGTATTTGACGCCTCTATTCCAGCAATACGCGAGAAAATTGATAAAATAGATATGGAATTGCTCCGGCTTATTAACGAGAGGGCGTTGCACGCTCTAAGTATAGCCGAATTGAGAAACTCCGCTAATGTCGCCAATTTCTCACAGGACCGCGAACTTAGCATAATAAAAGCCTTATGTGAGTCAAACATGGGACCCTTATCAAAGTCTGCTGTAGCAAACGTTTTCTCCGAGATAATATCAGCATGCAGAAGCGCTAAACGCACTCTAAAAGTAGCCTTCTTAGGTCCAGAAGGTACATTCAGTCATCTTGTGGCCCTGCGGAGATTCGGCAATTCTGCTATGTACCTCCCTCAATCGTCTATTGATGATATATTCGTTGAGGTCGAAAAAGGTTCGGCCGATGTCGGTATCGCACCGGTCGAAAACTCCACGGAAGGATCTGTAACCGCGACGATGGATCGTTTTATAGATTCTGAAGTCAATATCTGCGGGGAGATCTTTTTAAAAATACGCCATGTTCTAATGTCCACGGAACCCACCTTGGATACTGTGTCTGTAGTGTATTCCCATCCGCAGGCTCTTAACCAGTGCAGGCAGTGGTTGCGAACCAATCTTCCATCAGTTTCTCTGGTTCCAGAGTCCAGCACGGCTGAGGCCGCTAGAATAGCCTTGTCCATTCCAGGGGCGGCTTCTGTGGGAAATGAAATTACAGCCACACGTAATGGCCTAAAAATACTAGCGAATGACATTCAGGACAGCGTCAACAACACCACTCGTTTCTTGCTATTAGGAAAAAACAAAAGCGCTCCGACAGCATCTGACAAAACGTCACTAGTTTTTTCTGCGGCGCACAAACCGGGATCTTTGCATCAGGCCCTCGAACATTTTGCAAAGAGATCCGTTAATCTGACCCGTATAGAATCTCGACCGAGAAAAGATAGAAATTGGGAGTATTTTTTCTTTCTTGATCTGGAAGGTCACCAGGAATCAACGGAGATCACGCAGGCGATCGAAAGTTTAAAGTTGGATGTGGATTTTCTGAAAATACTTGGGTCATATCCATCTGGCGACAATGAATCAGGAGATTTCTAATCAGTTACTGAGAAAGTATTTGTCAACCATGACGAGTTCAAGAGTTTTCGAGAAATCCAACATCTGTGTTATCGGCGGAAAAGGCCGCATGGGCCAGTGGTTCAATGCTCGTTTTATTGAAGCGGGCATGGATCCGATAGTTTTTGACCTAGGCGATTTTCCAATCTCGGAAACTGTTCTTCAATCATTTGACATCATTTTTCTGGCTGTGCCAATCGGCGCCGTGGAAGATGTTATGGCCTCAATTGGTCGATACTTGCGGCCTGATTCGGTAGTTATGGACATTACATCCGTCAAGATCAAGCCATTGAGTTCTATGCTGAAGCATTCCCGAAGCGAAGTGATAGGTTCTCATCCCCTTTTTGGTCCTTCAGCGAAATCCTTGGTAGGTCAAACGGTATTCTTATGCCCAGTAAGGACGAACCTATGGGTGAAGCCTGTTAGGGCTTTCTTGGAGGCCAGAGGGGCCAAGGTATTAGAAATTGACGGGGAAAAGCACGACAGACTAATGGCGTGTTTTCAAACCTTGAGACATTTGATGCTGACGGCCCTTGGAAGAACTCTCATCGATATCGATATTGAACCTGATATTGCCGCAGTTTTTGCGGGACCATGGTTTGGTCGGTTGCTTGAATTGTTACGACATCAATCTCTACAACCGGCGGAACTATATGCTGATCTTGCAATCGAAAACGAGTTTGTCCCCGAGACACTTGAAGTTTTTCGGAACAATTTTGGTGAATTGGCCGCTTTCGTGTCCAATCGAGATAGATCAGGACTTTTAAGTTTAATAGATGAAGTAGCCCAAACCTGCTCTAATGATGGAAAACTTTCCGAAGATTGCTTTTGGGGTTGGTGGCGCGACATGGGAGGAGATTCGCGGCATCCGGACGTCTGACTCAAAGACTGAAACAATAAGACTACAGAAGGCCGTGAATCGAAATTCCACAAGATTCACGGCCTTTTTATTTTTTGAAATTCAAGACAGGAGGCAAGAATGATTCAGGAATCTATTGAAAAGGCGGTATCGGGAATAAATATCCCCGAGGCCCAAATGATGGAGACTATGGAAGAGATCATGGAAGGAAAGGCGACTCAAGCCCAGATTGGCGCTCTGCTGGTAGCGTTACGTATGAAGGGTGAGACTGTTGACGAGATAACCGGCGCCGCGCGGGTAATGCGGTCCAAGAGCGCACAGATACCTTACGAACTCAAGGATGGAGAATTTCTTATAGACACCTGCGGAACCGGGGGGGACTGTTCAAACACATTCAATGTGTCCACTACGGCGGCCTTTGTGGCTGCAGGAGCCGGAGTAAAGGTTGCAAAGCATGGAAATAGGTCGGTCTCGAGCAAGTGCGGAAGCGCAGACTTGATGGAAGCTCTTGGGTTGCCTTTGGATCTTACGCCTGAACAGGTCGCCCTTTGCATCCAGGAGGTTGGTATTGGTTTTCTGTTCGCCCCTGTGATGCACAAAGCGATGAAGCACGCTATAGGACCACGTCGGGAAATTGGGTTACGCACTATTTTTAATCTCCTGGGACCTCTGACTAACCCAGCCGGGGCTCAGGTTCAGGTCATGGGGGTTTATGACGATCAGATGGTTGAACCACTTACTCATGTGATTGCACGCCTGGGTGTTAAGAAAGCCTTTGTAGTACATGGCCATGGGGGACTCGATGAAATAAGCCTCAGCGGTCCGACCCGCATGGGGACGGCTCAGGACGGCGAGGTCTCCTTCACCTACATGGATCCTTCAGATTTTGGAGTCCAAGCCAGACCTTCCTTTGGGATTGCAGGTGGCAACGCAAAAGAAAATGCGGAGCTGACCCGGTCCGTGCTCAACGGAGATCCTGGCGAGCACAGAGACATGTCGCTTGTCAACGCCGCTGCCGCGCTGGTAGCCGCTGAAAGGGCGGAGACATTTATAGAGGGCATGTCTCTCTCCGCCTATTCAATCGATTCAGGGGCAGCCAGGAGAAAACTGGAACATCTTATCAAATTCGCCCGCCTGCTCAAGGACGGAGGGCACTAAATTGGAAACATCGACAGAATGTTTTCTGGACCGAGTGATTCAATATAAACGCAAGGAAATAAACGATCTCAAGTGTATCGGGCTCAAGAAACTTCGGGGACTTGCGGAAGCGGTTCCGTATCCCAAAGATTTTCTCTCGAGCGTTAGGACCAAGGCAGTCACTCCGATAATTGCGGAAATTAAGAAAGCGGCTCCTTCATGGGGAACATTGCGCAAGGAAGTTGATACCGTCGCGATGGCGAAAACATACCAATCCAATGGCGCGGCGGCAATCTCAGTCTTAACGGATATGACCTTTTTTGGAGGTTGTATGGAAGACCTTGCGTCGGTTAGGTCTGAAGTCGCCATTCCTGTCTTGAGAAAAGATTTTGTGATGAGTGTTGAACAACTGTGCCAGGCTAGGGCGGCTGGAGCAGACGCTGTTCTTCTAATTGTAGCCGCTCTGGATGAAGGGGAGTTGAGCGATCTTTACAATGCTTCAAGAGAACTGGGAATGACCCCACTCTTGGAAGTTCATGATGAATATGAGTTAAACAGAGCTCTTTGTTTAAATCCTGAGATCATCGGAATCAACAACCGTAACCTTAAGACACTACAGGTTGATTTAGGTGTTTCCGAGGCGCTTAGACGGAAGATTCCCAAGGATGTCACGGTTGTGGCGGAGAGCGGGGTTTCAACTAGCGCTGACATCAAGAGACTCCTGGAAGCGGGTATTGATGGCTTTCTTGTCGGAACAAGCCTCATGAAGTCATCTGATCCCGGCACGACGCTTCTTTCCTTTGTCAACACAGGGAGGGCATGATGATACGTGTGAAGATTTGTGGAATCACCAATGAGGAGGACGCTCTGTGCGCTTTTACCGCGGGCGCTGATGCCCTCGGTTTTGTCTTTGCCCCAAGTCCGAGGAAGGTTTCTCTTGATCAGGCTTTTGAGATCATAAGGCTCCTGCCTCCTTTTGTACAGACGGTAGGTGTTTTTGCAGATAGTGAAATTGAGGAAGTCATCTTTTTTCGAAACCGCTTGAAACTTGATCTGATTCAATTGAGTGGCAACGAAGATAACGAATATGTTAGAGCGATCGGGCCACGCGTAATCAAGTCGGTGCACGTGACCAATGGAACTGAGCCGGTTCTGAATGTGCATGAGTCGGCAACGATACTTTTTGATACTTCATGCAGGGGGTTAAAGGGAGGAACGGGCACGACATTCGACTGGGGACTAGCGGCTCAAGCGGCTGTTTCGAGACCCGTAATTCTTGCGGGAGGACTCACTCCCGAGAATGTAGTTGACGCAATTACCAAAGTTAGACCCTACGCAGTGGATGTTTCTACTGGAGTCGAAATAAAACCGGGCAGGAAAGATCATGAGAAAATTAAGTGTTTTATACAAAGAGCAAAGACAGCAGGTTTTGATGCCTGACAACAGGGGTTATTTCGGGAGGTTTGGAGGACGTTTCGTCCCGGAAACCTTGATGCCGGCGCTGGAGGAGCTTACAGATGTTTATAACAGGATAAAAGAAGATGAAACCTTCCAGTCGGAGTTAAACAGCCTGCTCGGAAACTACGCAGGTAGGGAAACCCCTTTGTACTACGCGCGGCGACTGTCTGAAAGCCTTGGAGGGGCACAGATTTTCCTAAAACGTGAAGACCTCACACACACTGGAGCGCATAAGATCAACAATGCTCTTGGTCAGGTCCTGTTGGCGTTGAAGATGGGTAAAACCCGAATAATCGCCGAAACAGGGGCAGGGCAGCACGGTGTGGCCACCGCCACAGCCGCAGCGCTCATGGGGCTGGAATGTGTCGTCTATATGGGAAGTCTCGATATTGAGAGGCAGGCCCTCAATGTCACGCGCATGAAGATGCTCGGGGCTACGGTTGTGCCGGTCAATGACGGTAGCTGTTCGCTGAAAGATTCGGTAAACGCTGCCATCCGCGACTGGGTTACGAATGTAAAGAATACACACTATATAATCGGGTCAGTAATCGGACCTCATCCTTATCCTCTTATTGTGAGGGACTTTCAGTCTGTTATAGGCAAAGAAGCCCGGAAGCAGATGCTCGAACAGGCCAAGAAGCTTCCCGATGTCGCCATGGCTTGCGTGGGAGCTGGTAGTAACGCTATTGGTCTTTTTCACGCTTTTCTGGATGACCCTGTTCGTCTGATTGGGGTAGAAGCGGCAGGTTATGGTTTGGAAACCGGACGTCATGCGGCCAGCCTGTGTTCGGGAAGTCCCGGAGTGCTTCACGGAGCGATGCTATACCTCTTGCAGGATGAGAACGGGCAAATCACCGAAGCCCACTCGATAGCGGCGGGCCTGGATTATCCTGGCGTGGGCCCTGAACACGGAATGTTGAAGGACACAAACAGGGTTACTTACGTTTCAGTAACGGATAGGGAGGCAGTTAAGGGCTTTATGGATCTTGCGAGGATGGAAGGGATCATTCCTGCGCTTGAAAGCGCTCACGCTATAGCGTATCTCAGAAAATTCGCAGGGACCATGACCAGGGATGAGAGTATTCTGGTTTGTCTTTCAGGCCGTGGAGACAAGGATGTGTCTCAAGTTTCGGATTATTTGGAAATAAATCAAGTTGATTAACAGATACATAAACCTCCTAATTAGTTTTTTCAGGGGGTCAGGAGTGGTAGTTATGGTTTCGAAAATTACTTCAGGTTTTGAAAAGGCTTCGAAGGCAAACAAGGCGGCCTACATTCCTTTCATCATGGGTGGATTCCCTGACAGGGGAACATTTGTGAGTTTGCTTAAAACCCTGGACGATGGTGGAGCGGATATCATAGAGGTGGGCATCCCGTTTTCCGACCCACTTGCTGATGGACCAACGATACAGAAGGCGGGACAGATGGCGCTAGAACAAGGCGCTAATCTTGCGAACATAATTCAAACGCTTCGCGAGGAGGATTTGCTTTTACGTGCGCCCGTGGTTCTAATGAGCTACTGGAACCCGATACTCAGGATGGGAATAGAGAAGTTTGGCAGTAAAACAAAGGCTTCTAATGTCTCGGGGGTCATTATTCCCGACTTGCCTCCGGAAGAGGCCGGACAGTGGATTGAGATTGCGGAGACCTATGGAATTGACACCATCTTCATGGTGGCCCCGACGACCACAGCGACGAGACTGGAGAGCATCGTCAACTCATGTAAGGGTTTTGTTTATGTGGTTTCCATGACGGGTGTCACTGGAAGCGAGTTGGTGGTCGGGCAGGAGTTACTCGACACCATTGCCAATGTTAAGAGAATTTCATCGCTGCCTGTAGCGGTAGGTTTTGGCGTGTCAAACCCTGATCAGGCGGCGGCCCTTTCTGATGTGGCGGACGGAGTGATAGTGGGGAGCGCTCTGATAAAGAAATGCCTGGAAGCTCCTGATGGGATGTCTGCTATAAAGGCGGTTTCAGATCTGTCCCTTGGGATTGTTGAACGGTTGGGTAAGTCGCAGGCCGCAGGGCACGCATAAAATTTTCATTGTTCCTTGAGGGTAAGTGTATAATTGTAAAGGGTCGGTGGTCTTGAATAGCTCAGTTCCTGAAAGTTACCAAGGACAGACTGTTCTCTTTCATGGAGGATGCGATGTTTGACACTTCTGAACTCAAAGGATTTTTGTCGGCTTTAGGCGCGACCGAAGAACCGTTCGGAATGATGTACTCCAATGTGGAGCCCGAAGAAGGGATACACCCCAAGTCGGCGCCGTTACCCACTCGTGAAGATGAAAAGAGCGGCAAAGTCGATTGGGCCGCTCTAAACAGCGCCAGATCCTGCGTGATCGGATTAATCTGGCGCGCCCGTAAGAAAAGAGGTGTCGCATATTTTGACAGGGAGCATTTTGGCTGCCTGGGTGGGGCCTTTTACCTTGGATACATGGAATCCCAATTAGATTCCATTGCCCATTATGTTTCCTCAGGTGTCCCGGGACAGATGGAAGGGGAGAAATATCTGTCATCTCCCCAAATCACAAGGCATTTTTTTGATACTTTGAACCCGAGACCCGCTCCGGCCAAATATTGTGTGTTCAAACCGATTTCTTTATTTCAGGAAAATGAAGATCCGGAGTTGGTCATATTTTTTGCTCGGCCCGAGGTTATGTCAGGCTTATTTACAATCGCCACTTTTGTCACAGACGACTTTGAGGCTGTTAGGACTCCCTTTGGCGCGGGGTGTACCGCAATAGTAACCTGGCCGATCAAATATGCGGCAGAAGGAAAGCTCAAGGCGGTACTCGGCGGATGGGACCCATCTGAAAGAAAATACCTTGGCCAAGATGAACTTTCTTTAAGCGTTCCCTGTGAGATGTTCAAGCAGATGCTTGAAAGATGGAGGGACAGCTTTCTGACTACCCATACATGGGTAAGTCTGAAAAGCCGACGAGAAAAAATGTGAGGAGTTTGGGAGATAGCACAGGTGTGACGACAGGCTGCAGATCAAGTGATCCCGTCCAAGCGCAAACTTACCAATATTTCCGGAAAGGTTGACAGGATACAACGCTTTGTTCTATTTTTCTGACGCTGCGGAGAGTAGAGTCCTCACTCTCCATCGGGGCCGGGGTAGCTCAGTGGTAGAGCAGATGATTCGTAATCATCAGGCCGTGGGTTCAACTCCCATCCTCGGCTCCAGTCATATTAACAGGTTGCAGATACAACTATAGTATTGCTTTTTTGAGAGAGTAACTGTGGCGCGTGAACCGCGCATTGTGTCGATTTGCGAGGTGCCGCGGTGTTCGCTGGGATCGCGCGAAATGCCCGTGGTGAAGTGACTGCGTCGTGCCGCAGCGAGCATATCCGAGAATGTGATAGTTTTCTTGATATACCAAGGGGCAGCGATGAGGAGCAGGCCTTTTCTCATACGGAACTGATTGACGAACCAGACTACCATAAAGCAATAGCTCCAGTAAGCCACCAGGAGCGCGCGAGTCACTGATTGCTCGTGCGGATCTGCGCTGCCGAGTAGACTCTTTGTTTCTCGATTAGTGATCTCGATACTCC
>JAZDKD010000392.1:0-2775 GCA_043803345.1 Pseudomonadota bacterium | reverse complement strand
GAGCCGATAACAACTTTGTATGACAGAAATATCTTTTACAACACGTGACATTATTATTCAGGTCTATGGATCTGCTCTTGAACACCACATTCTTTCCAACACGGTTCTTGAACAGCAAAAACAATTCGAAGCCTGGGTCAATCAAGCCCCATCACAGCTGATCTTGCAAAAGCGAAATTCACTCATCGAATCACAGTTTTGTTTTGGAATAGCGTATCTGGGTGCTCGCGTTTTTGAAGAGAGCTCACTTCTCAGTCGACACTTCTATTTGGCTACAATTGATCGGGCACTGGGCAATAATTCTCGATCAGAATATTTCAAGGCTGGCGCTGAGCAGGCACTTGAAACGGGCGGTCAAATTTTACGCGGTGTGGCTTTGGGGTTTGTGATGCCGTTTGTCGAAACAATTGCGCAAACAGCGCACTACAGCAGCGCGGCGGCGCGTGGAGAATCTGTCAATGTGGAACAGGCCTACTACGATGTCATCATCCCCGCATCATTTGCTGCTTTGAATGTTTATGGAGCCAGAGCTGCTGCACCAAAAGTGACAGGCATTTTTTCAAGGGGGGCTGCTTTACTTTCAAGGGTGGGGCAGGGAATTAAGATGTTATGGAATGGAGGAATACGTGGAGGCCTGACACCTGAAGGACTCATTGTCATTGTTGCTGACGGTGTAGTTGTTGAGGGGGCAAGTGTGGCTGCTGCTGAGCTTGATCCACGCGCGCTTCTTCCAATGGCATCGGTAGGAAATTTATTTAGCCCGAATTTATCTCTGATTGCAACACTCCTATCGCGGCTTAGTGAAGAACAATGCGCATTTGTTCGAGATGTTTATACCGCAGACGACGGTTACACAATTGAAGTTGAGAGAATGCGTGAATTATTTCCTGAACCAGCAGGAAGTGTTCCTCCAAATCAGTGGACGGCGGAGCAGTGGGCGAGGGTTATTTTGGAAGACTACACGACGCATCCTCAACTTTGGCACAGTGAATTTGCCGAATTGCGTTGCACGTTGAGAGATTTTGACACGATGCTCAGTAATATTGAAGCGTGGAAGGTTGGTTCTTTCAGGTATGATGGGTCAACCTTTTCATGGAACCAATATTACAACAACATGCCACGTTCACTCGCAACAGGTGTTGGAACCAGAAGAATATGGGAAATAGCCTTGGAAAGACAGCGGCCAGATTTGCTTGTACGATTGCGTGAGAAGGCTCCTCAAGAGTTCAGAAACAGACAAAACATCGATGGGTACAACTACTCCCAACCTTTCACATCTCTTTTAGATGAGATCATTAACGTGCTGGAAGGTTCGGAGTATCGTGGTTTGTATGATCCCACCATTCCAACTGTGCTCGGAAGGTGAGGGTTGGTGGGCCATAAACCGACAACATCATTATGGGACTATTCATTGCCACACAACCCGTCCATGTAGTTTGCAGACCATTCCTATTTAAAGACAACTCCATCCATTCGTATTGCACCGAACATCTTTCAGAGGATTCTCTGATTTTCTTGGATGATTCGCTTCAAAGAATGCAATCTGGAACTACGCTTTATGAACTTGATTCAGCAAAAGAAGCAAAACTGGAAAAAGAAATAGCTGCATTTGAAAATCAATATGTTGTGGATATTACGCTGGGAGATGGTGGGCAGGTGAGGACACCTGTTGAGGTTCAACGTGATCTGATGGCGCAAGCCGATCAACTCACCAGTTATAGCAATTCCAGCCATTCCTATACGCACAAGATATCTGGCTTCGCACTCAGAAAATTGCCCGACAAACCGGAAGGTGTTCAATACGTGCATAGTTATTTTCCAAACGTGGAGAGCGCTGAACCCATTCTTCATAAGGTAACATTATTTGATTTTATTAACAGTGTGGCCGAGGAAACGGTCTTGCAAGAGCAGGGTTGGACGATCAAACACGTTGCAGTTTGGAAGGGGTTTTATCCTAGAGAGCTTGTTTATTACTACGCGTTTGCAACGGCTGTGTATGATGAGCCCGTCGACACTTCACAAGGACGCTTCTACAGCGCTGGTGCCTACTTTAGCCACATGAACAACGATCAGATTGTTAACGCTCTTACAATCCTCAAAAAACATTTTTCAGAAATTGACCCCGCAAACATGACGCTTGCTTATCACGCCCTCAACTCACTTGAGCTGACGTATCTTAATTCCCTGGATGTCAAACAAGATCTTGCCGCGAGTCATTATGCAGGAGCTCCCGAATACGAAGCCCTCAGAAATGAATTTGCAGGTTGGGCCTCACCCATAAATTGGTTTTTTAGTACGGAGGTTGGTCAAAAAGCGTGGGAACTATCCAGTCAAATATTTTTGGACAGTGGCTCGCAGGGTTATGGCCCATTGCAGATCATTCCCGACCTGGCCAATGCTGCGTTTTTGCAGGGACGAGCCGATGGTTGGTATGGTGACTATGCGTCTATCTTGTCTCCAGATGATTTTACAGATGGTCGTGCCATTATGCGGGCTTGTTTTAATAAAGAAAAAATGTATGCCCTCAAGGCCTTGACCTGGGAACTTCAACTGCGAGAAATGAGAAAAATTGATGACTTGAGGTTTCCCTATTCAATATTTCCCTTTATTAAAAATGCCGGAACGGCACGTCAATTGGCCCTTCTTCAATCCGCACGGGAGTTGATTCAGAATCCTGATGATCCCAGTTTGGCTTTGGAGGATGTGGGCTTCAGTTCACCTGCCAACATTGTCACGGACATGTATCAGATGGGAGACCTTCTGGGATTGCAACCC
>JAZDKD010000391.1:0-3501 GCA_043803345.1 Pseudomonadota bacterium | reverse complement strand
ATAATAAACCTGGATTTTGAAGATCGAGCGATTGTTCGATCCTCTGAAGATCCGCTTCTGCAGGGGTAAAAAATGTCAAGAAGCGATACTATCGTTTGTGGTCTCGATGTAGGAACAACGAAAATTTGCGCCATCATCGGGGAATTAAACGCCGATGGCGTAGTAGACATCATCGGAGTAGGCACTTCGCCATCTCGAGGTTTACGACGTGGGGTTGTCGTTAACATCGATCTAACTGTCTCAAGCATAAAAAAAGCAATTGACGACGCCGAACTTATGGCAGGACGACGTTCGGAAAGTGTCTTCGCAGGGATATCAGGTGGACACATCAAAGGGATTAATTCCCACGGGGTGATAGCGATAAAAAATCGTGAAGTCACCACAAACGAGGTTGCCAGAGTCATTGACGCCGCCAAAGCTGTAGCTATCCCACTCGATAGAGAAGTAATCCACATTTTGCCTCAAGAATTTGTAGTTGATGATCAGGGAGGCATAAGGGAGCCGGTTGGAATGGCCGGTGTCCGCTTGGAGGCTAAAGTCCATATTATCACCGGAGCCGTTTCCGCAGCTCAGAATATAATCAGATGCGCCCATAGGAGTGGCTTGACTGTTGATGACCTGGTTTTACAGCAAATGGCCGCAGCCGAAGCCGTGTTGTCCCCCGATGAAAAAGAACTCGGAGTAGCCTTGATTGACATTGGTGGAGGAACCACTGACCTCGCCGTATTCATAGAAGGCGCAATACAGCACACGGCTGTCATTCCTGTAGGCGGAGATCAACTGACAAACGATATTGCGGTAGGGTTGAGAACCCCCACAGGAGAGGCGGAGAAAATAAAGAAAAGATACAGTTGCGCACTGGCCAATCTTGTTAACAGGGATGAGACTATTCATGTGCCTGGAGTGGGAGGTCGCCAGCCAAGGGTATTGGCGAAATCTGTTCTGGCAGAAATCACTGAACCTCGTTTGGAGGAAATTCTCGGTCTGGCAAAGAGGGAAATGGAAAAATACAACATTCTCCATTCCGTAGCTTCCGGGATAGTCCTCACGGGAGGAAGCGTCGCTATTCAGGGTATTGTGGAACTCGCTGAGCAAATTTTCGACATGCCTGTTAGGTTGGGCTACCCCGTGGGGGTGAGTGGTCTGGTAGACGTTGTAAACTCACCTGTTTACGCCACTGGTGTCGGGCTTGCTCTGTGGGGAACCAGACATGGTAGTGCGGATTTAAGTTCGACTTATGAATCCGGCAGAGTTTTTAATCGTGTCTATGATCGGATGAGAAGGTGGTTCACGGAAGCTTTTTAGATATGAATAGATTAATTTTCTGGCCAAAATGTCTCACCCGTGGTATGCGAGTTCCGGTAAAGAGAGCGGCCTGAACGGGTTCTTGCATACAACGAACAGGACAGGACAGGTCATGAATGATTTTATTTTTATGATTTTGGATTTGGGAAGGGCTTGGGCGATTTTAACTACAGGAGGCCCGGCTTATGCTGGATTTTGAAATTGAATCTAACCGTAGCGCGTTGATCAGAGTAGTTGGAGTTGGTGGTGGTGGTGGAAACGCCGTAAACAACATGATACGCGCCGGTTTAAGCGGAGTGGAATTCCTTGCTGCAAACACCGACGCTCAGGCTCTCCTGCACAACATGGCTCCATTAAAATTGCAGATTGGCAAGCAGCAGACTAGAGGACTGGGCGCAGGGGCAGACCCTGAAATTGGAAGAATAGCCGCCAATGAAGATTATGAAGGAATTAGAGACGCCCTGGAAGGCTCCGACATGGTTTTCATAACTACAGGGTTGGGTGGAGGCACTGGCACGGGCGCTGCGCCGATAATTGCACGAATAGCGAGACAGGAAGTCGGGGCTCTTACGGTGGCCGTTGTCACAAAGCCTTTCCTTTTCGAGGGGAAAAGGAGAATGAGACAAGCCGAAGATGGAATTGAGACTCTCCGGAAGGAAGTTGACACCCTGATAATTATTCCGAACCAAAGACTGTTATCTCTCAAAAAAGATATTTCTTTCCTGGAAGGTTTCAGAAGAGCTGACGATGTACTCATGCAGGGTGTGAGAGGAATTTCGGATCTCGTGACCATCAATGGTTTGATCAATCTCGATTTTGCTGATGTAAAAACCATCATGCAGGAGAAAGGCGTGGCATTGATGGGAACAGGATCCGCCACCGGTGAAGGTCGAATGGAAGAGGCTACAAGACTTGCCATTAACAGCCCTCTCCTAGAAGATATTTCAATGTCTGGAGCAAAAGGAGTACTGATAAACATCACAGGGTCTTCCAACATTTCGTTGACAGAGATAAATGACGCCGTGTCAATAATTCAGAATGAAGCGCATGATGACGCAAACATAATTTTTGGAGCTGTCATAGACGAAGACATGGGTGATGCTGTAAATGTCACTGTCATTGCGACAGGCTTCGGTAGAAGCGAGGCAGGACTTTCGGACAGGACTGATTCTCTGATGTTTGGCAAGAATCATCTTCAAACAGGCGATGAAGGAAAGACAGACAAACCTGTAGCCAGAACCGTAATTCCGGGAGAGCCCAAAGATTCTCAGATTCCAGCTTTCATCAGGAAAAGCCAGAGAGAAAAGATCAGTCGTCATCTAAATCTCGTCGATGAACTGTCTCTTGAATCTGAGGAAGATCTTGATATTCCTACATTTTTACGTAAACACGCTGAATAGTTTTTTTGCAGTCAGGGGTAAACAAATTTCCCCTGACTGTTAAAACATTGTTTATTAAATCCACATTTTTGTTTTGAACTCCATTCCTTCTCCATATGAGGCAAAGACACAACAAAGGACCTGTCCCAAGAAATTCCAGTTTCTTCTTACCGATAGCGCTGGTTTATCCAAATACTCGGAAGGTCGGACTGAGTAATTTAGGGTTTCAATTTTTGTTTAACCGGCTTCAGGGATCAAATTTTTTCTCTCCTGAACGTTTTTTTGTTCCTGAATCATTCTTCAAGAGCCCTTCAAATATCATTAATCTACTGTCTGAAGAGAATAATATACCCCTCAGAAATTTCCCTATTATTGCTTTTAGCATACCCTTTGAAAACGACTACTGGATTGTTCCCAAAATCCTAATTGACTCCGGAATAAAACCTCTTAGACTCGACAGAGGCTTCGGTGACCCCTTGATTCTGGCGGGAGGGGTTTCTGTTTCTCTGAATCCGGAACCTTTGGCGGATTTCTTGGATTTAGTGTTTGTTGGGGAAATTATCGGAGACATTGATGATACCGATGGCCTTTGGGCCATGATGCGAGAATTTAAAAAATCAAAAACAGCGGCACTTGACCGCAAAGAGTTTTATAAGAGTTTCTCCGGTGTCAATGGTGTGTATGTTCCAGAAGCATACAGCTTCAATTTCAGGGATGATGGGACCCTACTGGAAATTATCCCGGACAACGGGTTTCCTGCGAGAGTGAAGGCCACTAAAAGGCTTTCATCGAATGAATCTCCTCCACTCGCAGTGGT
>JAZDKD010000390.1:0-7289 GCA_043803345.1 Pseudomonadota bacterium | reverse complement strand
TTCCTGGCTTCCTCTACCGCATTCACTATTACGGACAGTCCTGGAGCTGTAAGCACTAGAGACGCAGCGGCTCTTGCGGCTTCAGTAGCCCCGCTTACCGCTACACCCACATCGGCTTGCTTTAACGCCGGGGCGTCATTGACTCCGTCACCTGTCATTCCAACTATGTGTCCGGTCTTCTGGAGCGCCTTTACAATTCCATATTTATGTTCAGGAAAGACCTCAGCAAATCCATCGGCTGCTTCAATCTTTTTGAGAACATCTGACGATGGGTTGTCAAAATCTTCAGAGCTAGAAAACGCATCCCGGGCGGCTATTATGTCCTGCCTCAAACCAAGCTGCCCTGCAATTTGCCTGGCTATAGCGATGTTATCGCCTGTCACCATCCTGACATCTATGCCGTGAGCCTCTGCGCCAGCTATTGTTTCAGCGGAGTCAGTTCTTGGAGGGTCAAAAAGTGGCAATATTCCCAGGAAAACCCAACCTCCCGTTTCTGCTTTGCTTGCTACAGCGAGCGTTCTAAAACCCTTGGAGGCTAGTTCTTCTACCGCTTTGTTCGCCTCAACCCTGTTTGTATCATCGAGCTTGCAAAGGTCCAGAATTACTTGCGGAGCGCCTTTTGTGAAACTCAGACTGACTCCTGAGGAGTCTTTGAAATTCGCTTCGGTTCTTTTGCTTACAGGGTCAAAAGGATGAAACCCAACCCTTGTGAATTCATTCAGGCTATTTGTATCTTTCAAACCGTCTATGACAGCAAGATCTATAGGATCCTGATTTTCGGCAACACTGGCCAAGGCGCCGGCCAATATGAGATCGTCCTGATCCCTGGCCTGAAAAACTACTGGTGATCCAAGCGTTAGCTTGTTTTGCGTTAGAGTGCCAGTCTTGTCTGAGCACAGGATGTCTATCCCAGCCATTTCCTCAATTGACTCGAGCCTTGAGACTATTGCCTTCATTTTCGAAAGCGCCAGCGCTCCCACAGCCATTGTCACTGAAAGTACCGTTGGCATTGCTACAGGGATGGACGCTACCGCAAGAATTAGCGAAAACTGGACTAGCTCCAGAAATGGAGTTCCGCGCTCCAATTGAACCAGTATGAGCAGCGAAACCAGTCCAATACAAAGATATATAAGATAATCACCTATTTGAAGAACGGCCCGTTGGAAATGAGAAACAGAGCCAGCCGTCTCAACAAGCTTTGCCGTTCGTCCAAAAAATGTGTTGGTTCCAGTTCCGATGACAATAGCAGCCATCTCTCCCTGCTTGACCACGGAACCAGAAAAGGCAAGTTCTCCAACTTTCTTGTTGACCGGTAGCGATTCTCCGGTGAGAGCCGCCTGATCAACACTGAGATAATCTCCTTCGATGAGTTTCGCGTCTGCTGGAACTACATCTCCCATTCTGATCCGTATAGTGTCTCCAGGAACAAGAAACTTTGTTTCTATATTCTTCCATTTTCCACCCCGCTTGACTCGGGCTTTTAGGGCTAACTCAGCTTTCAGAGCTTCTAGCGCATTGCCGGCCTTGTGTTCTTGCCAGAATCCTATTAGCGCATTGAAAATCAATAATGAAAAAATTATTGCGAAATCGTCCCAGTGTTTAACAATCGCGGACAATAGAGCTGCAATCTCTATCATCCATGGCATCGGTCCCCAAAAATGAGACAGAAACTTCATCAAAGGGCTAACCTTTTTTTCAGTCAGCTCATTAATTCCATATTTTTTGAGACGGCTCTCCCCTTCCAAGTCGGTCAACCCATCCGCCTCCACACCGAGAAAAGCCTTAACTTCTTCAACAGTCATCTTTTTATAATCAACAGAATTTTTGCCCGCTTCAGGTGTTTTTTGATTCCCCATACTTCCAGTCACTTTCTTCCCCCTTTCGCAACGAATTTCCAAGATTATGCGCTATTATGCACTGGCAGTTCCCCCATTTAGATTCATGGTATCGCGCGCATAGCAAAACAGATCAATAATGGCAGAGTCGCCAGTTGGATCAAAATTCATCCGTCGAGCGTTAACCAGAATTACCTGAAAATAGCCCTCAAGAATGTTGTGAAATGGAGTACAATATGGACCTGTGATTTCAATTGCGACTACCAAGCATGGTCTCCCTCTTTTTTATTTTGTGGCTCCAAGAAACCCCTTATGATTATCTGGGACAAAAAAACCGATCAAGCGACGCCAATTATGTCGAGGAGCGCTGATAAATCGATAAACAGCGTCTTTCCCCATACCGGTCTTAGAGTTTTTGTGAACTCCGGTAAAGATGTTTCTGCCCACAAACGCCAACTCAAATATGGCTCTAAAAACCAATAGTGGCCTGAGACCACGAAGTTTACTAATACCGGCTCGGTTCAGAAGCGTGCCAACCTTGAACCGAGTCATGAATTCATCTATCCGACACCTTGATTGCACATCAAAAAAAGTAAAAAACCTAGTTGTTCTTGATAAATCAATATGATAGAATTGATTTGATTTGAGATAAGGAATCTATCACCAACGAGGTGAAGGCATAATGGCACAGGGAGTATTTGATTTCCAGTATGAAGTTGACAAGAGACGTGGTGGGATGACGGGTTTGGCTGGGTTGCCGCCGTATCTTGAATTTGGATATGTTATGGGTTTGGGAGCGGCGATAGGGAGATCGTCTGTCAACATTTTGGACAAACTAATGTTTCGTGCACAAATGTAATTGACGTTGGGCTTCGCGCCGCAAGCACACGTGTTGAATCGCACGGGATAGACCCAACATCCTGGAATGAATGAAAGACCAATTCAATTTTTGAATTCGTTGCTATCAATTTCCTTGTCAAACTCTGCCCAAAATTTGTTGTCACAGTGTGTAAGGCATTGGTAATAAAGTTGTTGACTGGTTCCGCCTCCACCTCCACCCCACAAATCAGAACCAAACCTAAACCGGCATTTTCTAACACATTGCGTGCGATCGTCAGTGGCGTCTTGTTGTGTGTATCCAGGAACTGTGAACAGGGCTGGAAGTTAAGCAGCAATGATTGTGACAACGCTACGGTTGATTGACACGAAAATGACTCTCTCTAAGTATTGCCTAAATCATACAACGGATCAAATTTAGTTGCCAAGCTAATCGACCAAGGATGGCGGCGACAGATTAATCGAGATGCTCAACTGACAATTGGTTCTAGTAGACAAATCTCTTAACAAAAATATTGTATCAAATTAATGTAGTTATATCATTTACATGTATCATAATCTCGATTTATCTAATTTATTTTATGAATAAAGCTGGACAACATATTAATAAAATGGTTTTTACTTGGCAGCGACAAACCAAACCTAATCCTTCCTTTGGCCCGTTACCCAACGGGTCAAACTTTTTTAGGGGACTAAAATAATATCGTTCCGTTAATCCCCAAGTATTTCTGCTCACTCCAAGCCTTTGCGCCATCAAAATATTTGACGTAGGGCGCCGCAGGGTCTCCGTTCATATCCAGCATGTGTCCAGTTGTGTTGACGCTTCTCACATCCCCCTCCACATCGAATCGGAAGCTGCGTGTTCTAAATCCAGTTATTATGTTGACGTGCCATCCGAAACCTGAGGAGTCAACTTTAGACTGCAGGTTGTAGCCTCTGAGAAGATGCTCATCATGATTATTCCCCATAACATAAGAAGCGTCAGTCTGTATCCGTAATAGAAGAGCAGGTATTCTTAAAACGTTTGATATTTCGGGGAAATTGAATGAGGCGTCGAGAATACCACCTCCATACAACTGGTTATAGTATTGACTGAATTCTATATTAGGTCCTGGCAGAAACACCGACCAATTTACATATGTCTTGGTTTCTATATCATAAATCGAATATTGATGAACATCGGTGTTAGTAAACTTAAACTTGCTGTTGCGGTATCCAGCGACTCCCTTGAGGAATGTGAGACCTGGGACTTGCATATTGAAGCTTAGATCTACAATCCAGCATCGTGGCATCGCTTCGGATTCAGCAAAAGTTGTCTTTTGATTCGGATTATTAGGGTCTTCCCAATCACTATCCTGAGCCTTGGAACTGGACGGAAGACTCAATGTTCCGGACCATTCCATGTTTACTTCCAAACCAGAGTAGGTAGTAGTGCCCCTGATTGCCAGAAATGTCTGGTCCCAAGGATACTCCAGACGGCTTAAAGGGTCTTGAGGTCCCTGAAAATTTGGAAATTGCCAGGATGTAAAACTATTAAAATATTTCCTAAGACCTACCGTGAGGTTTAGATAAGAATTCCCTGCCGGCTGGGACAAATTGACTAGGTTGTAAGACTCAAAGAGTCCTTGTTGTGAATGAGCAAAGGGATTCATAGATAAAATGAGAGCAGCTACAAGGAATCCGACCACCAGGAAACGAGCAGGTTTCATCTTAATTCTCGTGGCGCAAGAATGAATTTAAGAGCGTTTGATGGTTCAGTTTATCAGGGAAGAGTATTTGCAGTCAATTAACCAAAAGACCAGTCAGTCGGGTCCATTGAAGTCGAATCAGCGATGGGGCGCCCGAGGAAAAGGAGAAGTTGAGCTGCGTCTGTTACGAGGATAGTCGGTCCAGGCATTGTCCCGTAAGTTAGGTGTTGAGATTTATCGCCGTGGCGAATGGAGGTCCATGTGGGCGTCGCTTACGACCGGTTGGCGTCGATACGGAAACACGTAAAGATTTGCTGAGTAACCTTCGCCTCAATGTCACTTTCAAGATGATAGCGCTTGCAAAAATAGTTTGCGCCAGCTTTCCAGGGTGGTGTAGTTATTGATCAGTCAGTATTTTAGGAGGGGAACATGTCACAGACTGAATTGGATTCTACAGAAACATACCAGCCAGTTCACTATGCCGGATTTTGGATACGTGTGGCAGCGGCGATTATTGATGCGATAATCTTATCTGGTGTTAATTTCGTTGTTAACGCCATTTTTCGTTTGTTTATGCTGGATACCAATTTTGGTCCACAAGCTCAGGTCAATGTAACATATAAAGTCGCAACGTTTCTGACGTCAGTCGCAGGGCCCATATTTTACGAATGTTATTTTTTGGCTTCTTCATGGATGGGAACTCCTGGCATGAAGTTAGCGGGAATCAAGATCGTGGATTATGCCGGGGATCGGATATCATTGGGCCGTGCGTTTATCCGCTATCTATCTCAAATTTTGTCGGCGGTCATTTTATTCATCGGTTACTTTATGATCGCCTTCGACAGGCGGAAACAAGGGCTCCACGATAAGCTTGCAAAAACCCTTGTGATTTATAGGCAGTAATTCCCTTTTTTCTATTTAATACGTTTGATTTTTACTAGACATTTGTGTTGGAGAAAACGACCCTTTCAGACCATTACAGACCTTTTAGTCCCAAGTGCGATAAAACATGATTACTTCCAAAACCCAATAAAAAAGCCTAGATGATGCTCTAGGCTAGGTGTGACTTGGTACGCCCGAAGAGATTCGAACTCCCCACCTTCTGATCCGTAGGCTGAGACAATTAGCTAACCACATCCATTTAACGTAATATCTTCAAGCAGTTATAAAATATATTATCTTCTATTATAATGTTTCAGTTCCAGTTGGATAGATTTGATGGAAAAAGTTCGTTGATAAATATGCCTCTGATAGACTGGCATATACGCCCGGGCAAAGCTATAATCAAACACAAATTATTATCTATAAATTCAAAGGACTCTATCAATAAGCACAAAGGCGAAACGATGCGAAAAATTAATCCGGAATATGTATCTATCGTCAGCGAAGCGACCAGCGCCTCGCCATATTTTAAACTGTTGAATATGCGTCTAATCGATTTTGACTTGGACTCTTGCAGAATCGAAATCGAGATTGACCCCAAAAAGCATTTTCAACCGTTTGGTAATGTCCATGGAGGAGTTTATTCTTCGATTATTGACGCTGCGGCATTCTGGGCCGTGTATGGCCAGGTCGATGAAAATAACGGCATGACCTCGGTAGACCTCAAATTAAATTACCTCTCAGCGACAAACGGAACGAAACTTATCGCCTACGGAAAAAAGATAAAACTTGGAAGGACCTTAGGTTACGGTCAGGCTAATGTGACCGATGAAAATGGGAAAATGTTGGCCCACGGCACATCTACTTTGATGATAATCCAGAACCTTTGTTTTCAATTTGCTGAATCATTACCTCCAAAATTCGTGTAAGCTGCGAACGAACAGATGCGCTCAGATATAGAAAAGTTCAGCTTTTTCTCAGGAAATGTCAGAACACTAACAACGGGAACATATACCCAGTAAGGTAGAATGTGATTTACACCTGAGAGGATAAACAGTGAATTTAATGTTTGACAACCGCCGGGAACTTCTGAAATCGGGACTGGCGGCGGTGGCCAATTGGAAAACGGACAAGGAACTAGTGGCGTGGGCTCGATCCCACCACCTTTATCTCTACATTGGCCGGAAAAATCATCATGCAAAGGAAGACCGGTCAATCTGGCACAACCCGTTCAAATCAGGTCAGACGGAAGAGATTATGGCTAGTTACCGTGAGTATCTATTGTCGAATGAAACACTAATGGCAAAGATACCCGAGTTGCGGGGGAAACTATTAGTGTGCTGGTGTTATCCTAAGCCCTGTCATGGCGACATCTTGGTGGCCATTGCAAATGGACGTCAACACCAACCGCTGTTTCCAAAACCTTTTCGTAATGCCCAAACCACTTCAAATTTTTCAAGTCGTTGCCAATTGCAAAATATAGTTGGATATCTTTGACTTAACTTTAGTGGCAATGATATGTTGTTGTAGAAGAATCAGGCTAATACCAAAAGGAGGCTGACGATGATCGAAGTTCTGGCGAAATCGCATGGGAAGATTCTCGGAGTCCGTTTGACTGGTAAAGCTACTGATGACGATTACAAGAAGGTCTTTATGCCAACCCTGGAGAACCTAATCAAAGAGCACGGCAAGGTCAGGTGTGTCTACTTCATGGACGAGGGCTTCCAAGGTTGGGAAGTGGGCGCCATGTGGGACGACGCCAAATTCGGGATGAAACACAGGAATGATTTCGAGAAGATCGCCGTTGTAGGCGGTCCTAAGTGGGCTGAATGGAGTACGAAGATCGCATCTCATTTAGTTACAGCCGAAATAAAGACTTACCCGGCTGACCGGCTTGATGATGCATGGAGTTGGGTCAAAGCTTAAGTTGCTATAGTGCTTAATAGTGCGACGGGGGGCCGTATCTTGAATATGATCGGCCATTATTTTGCTCGTGAAAATGCTATAAAGATTTTGTTCCCGTTCAATGCCATTCCTGTTGCTACCC
>JAZDKD010000389.1:0-2453 GCA_043803345.1 Pseudomonadota bacterium | reverse complement strand
TTCTTCTTATAAATGGAGCTGATTTCTACATTTAGAATGAAACGCACATCAGAAGGAGCCAAGTTAGGGCCTTTCAAGAGGGACTGAGGAGTGAACTCCCCGACTAGGCCAAACAATCCTTCTTCACGTGGCTCCAGTGATTCATGTATCAATTTTCGCCACTCTGGATGGGTGAAGTCTCCTGTGGCGACCACTTTAATTCCCTTGAGAGCCGCCCATTGGGACAAACTTCGAAGATCGCAGTCCCTTGAAGTAGCTCTTGAAAATTTTGAATGAACGTGAAGATCGGCAAAATAGAGCATAGCATTTCCTCTGTGTTATCAGATAGTTCCTTTTTTGGCATTTTTCTGATACAAAATATCTATATATTTCAAATAGATCGGAATATAGGTCAAATTATCTTGACTTTTTTGGATCAGAATTTTAAAAATTGATTTTACATTTCGACCCGAGAGTCAACTTGACTACACAGATTTTCTTTTATTAGTTCGTCCCCAAGTGCTGTTTGTGGACATTTTAGCCTATAAACGAATTTCCTGTGGTCAGTCGGGGTAGTTTTGTTTTGGGGAGAGGCTTTTGTCAAGGCTCTTTGTAGTTTGAGGCTACGTGGAGTCGAAATCGTCACCCCCAGCTATTTAATGGTTCTGTTTTTTATTTAATCGGGGAATAACTTTTTTGACAATAATAAATATTTGGTTCTTGATCATAAAGAGGAGATTAAAATGAACAAATCTGATCTCGTTAAAGCTTTAGCCAAAGAAACCGATCTTCCCATGAGGAAATCTGAGGAAATCGTTGACATGGTATTCAACACCATGGGGGACGCTTTAGAGCGTGGAGATCGAATCGAGATTAGAGGCTTCGGCTCTTTTGTTGTCAAGGAATATAAAGGTTACACGGGAAGGAACCCAAAGACAGGCGAACAGATTGTGGTTCAGAACAAAAGCTTGCCATTCTTTAAAGCGGGCAAAGAGCTAAAAGAAAATATTAACAAGTGATGCCATCAAACTTGTTTAACAAGTTTGATCTTTGTTAAAAGGGGGACAGTAGCCAAGAAACAAAAGAGAAGGTTGCTCTTGAAATTGATCACAAACAATGTGAGGCTGATGGCGGCTTCTCGGATAAGTTTCAGTTTTGCCACCGCACTGATTTTAATCGTTCTTTCTCTCCCAATTATTGAGACTTCTTCTGGCGCATGGGTGACTGAACACGGGGCAGGCCAAGGTGGATATTTGTTACCTCCAAACTTGGTCAAGGAGGGTTTGTTCTTTGCCGAGTCAAAAGTACCCCTAGAAAGACCCGACGTTCATGAAAGAATAGTTGACCAGTTGAATTATCTCGTTATGGATCGTAGAGCGTCCGTTGGGGAATGGTTTAATCTTTTTGTAACTTACGGCCCAATTATCAAAGAATCATTAAAAAAGGATAACCTTCCGCTCGATCTTGTTTATCTGTCCATGCTTATGAGCGAGTTTGAACCAACTCACAAAACTCGGTCCGGTGGACTTGGGTGGTGGGCATTAGGACCTTCCAGAGACGGCTCTGGAAAAACAGCGGTCCCATGGTTTTCCTCCAGTGATTGGGACGATCGGAGAGACCCCGAAATATCGACACGGATTGCGGCGGAAATACTGCACGGATTGCGGAAGAATCATCAAAAGCAGGATTGGTTGATCACTGTTTCAGCTTTTATCGATGGAGTAGAAAAGATTGATCCTATCATCAAGAAATCACCGGGCTATTCTTTTTGGGATATAGTTACGCCGCCGTTGTCGGATTTATTGATACCCCGACTCATTGCGCTCAAGATAATTCACCAACACAGAAAATTCTATTGCATCACAGTTAACCATACTAATCATCAGACTTTTGACAATCTAGGGAAGATACGGCTGGCCAAAGACCTTCCTCTAGCCCTCGTCGCAAGGTGGGCCAAGGAAGTCCCAAGAAATATTTGGCTCTTGAACCCTGGAGTAGACCCTTCGAACGCTCTCTTGCCAAAAGCAGACAAACGCGCCCCTGGCGGATTCCCTCTGCGGGTTCCCAAGGGCGTAGGAACGAATGTGAAAAAGCTACTGGAGACCCATGGGTACCTGAATAAAGACGAGAAATAGGGCTTTATTAGAACTACAAATCATTCGATCTTCGTTTCTTTGACCTTTATGATTTAGTTTAACCAGGCTAAAAAATCGGGAAACATTGGATTTATCCGTTTTGAGATTGTTAAACCTTGGCTTATTGCTTATAAATGAGGCTTAATTCGTTACTGATAAAACGTTCCAGGCCCGTTGCGGTCTTAAACCAAAAGGCAAATGAATAAATTCCTCGAGAAATACCTAAAAATCTATCCTCACGAAGTATCTAAATTCGTCTGGACGTCTGGAATATTTTTCGTAATTTTCTTGGGATTCGCCTTTTTTCGAAACTACGTAGACGCATCGTTCCTGAAGAGA
>JAZDKD010000388.1:0-5197 GCA_043803345.1 Pseudomonadota bacterium | reverse complement strand
GTGCCTATTCTTGGCCAGAAGCACCGGGACTGGCGATTCGGGTGAAATTCTTTCTACGTCCCCTATTACATATTCATCGACCATGACGTCCCCGGCGACAAGGATTGGGGCCGGTTTCATCCTGCTAACAAGGTTTTCGTTCAAGTCAACGCCTCCAGGTATCATTGTTTTGCATGCGGAGAAAAGCTAACCATATTTTCGCAGTGTTTGGAAAATACTTCCGTAGTTGCTACAATAGGTCTCATCAAAGAGCTAAAAACATATAAAGGTCTGATACAACAATTCGGGGAAGATATGAAGAAAGTTCTTTCAATAGCTGGTTCGGATTCCGGGGGTGGAGCAGGCATACAGGCCGATATAAAGACCATTTTGTCGCTTGGTGGCTACGGTATGAGCGCGATCACGGCCCTCACAGCCCAGAACACTTTGGGCGCGCATGCAATCAGCCTGGTTGAACCGGCCTTTGTGGGAAAGCAGATTGACGCTGTCTTGAGTGATATAGGCGCTGATTGTGTCAAAACAGGTATGCTGGGTAACGGTGAAATTGTTAAGGTTGTGGCCGATCGACTATCGAAATATGGAGTGGAAAAGCTTGTGGTTGATCCCGTCATACTTTCCAAGACAGGATCCATCCTTCTAGATGAATCTGGCAGGAAAGAGATGGTCGAGAAACTTTTCCCCATTTGTTACCTTCTTACCCCCAACATTCCTGAGGCGGAGATTTTTTACGGCAAAAAAATCAATAACGTCGGGGATATGAAGAAGGCTGCCAAGAAATTGATGAAGATGGGGCCAAAGTTTGTGTTGGTTAAAGGAGGTCATCTAAAAGACACTCCTGTTGACGTCCTTCACGATGGAAACCAGGACTACGAATTTCAGACTCAACGAGTTAGAACTCGACATACGCACGGCACGGGATGCACGTTATCCGCCGCAATATCAACATTCCTTGCGGGGGGAATGCCCGTAATGGAGAGTATTGACAAGGCCAAGAGGCATCTATACCGCGCATTAAGATTTTCCATGGGGATTGGAAAGGGAATAGGGCCACTCAATCATTACGCTTCAATAGCGCGGGAGATTGCAAGATCAGAAGTAATTGAAGAACTTGACAAGGCTTTGGCAAGGTTGAAACGTCTCAACATAGGGCACTTGGTACCAGAAGTGCAATCAAATCTGGCTTATGCAATACCCTACGCCGAGACAGTGAACGATGTGGCTTCATTTCCAGGGCGAATAGTGAGACTGGTCAACACAATAGATACTCTTACCGGGGCAAGATTTGGAGCTTCCAGGCAGATTCATCATCTGGTTCTCGCCGCCATGGAATATGATCCTCACCGCCGCGCCGCCATGAATCTCTCGTATTCCGATGTTTTGGTTAAGCGGGTCCGTTCATTGGGTTTCACTGTAGCAGAGTTCGACAGGGGAAGGACTCCTCCGGATCTGCAGCAGGAGGAAGGCAGCACGCTTGCATGGGGAGTACAGGACGTAATGGAAGAACTGGGACGGGTTCCGGACGCGATATTTGACAAGGGAGCTTTGGGTAAGGTCCCACTGATAAGGCTTTTTGGGACTGACCCCTCATCCATAGTTGACTTGGTGGCAAGACTTTAACATTATTTGAAGTTGTTCTCAGATGTCGACAAATTGCCTACGGGATAATAAACTAGATTAAGTCAGATTTAGGTATGAAAACAAGTTTGTCGATAGAAAGCGGTCCAATAAAACCATGCAATCAAACCTTATTGATCATCACGGTAGAATCATTGATTACTTGCGTGTATCTATTACTGACCTGTGTAACTTCAGATGTATATACTGTAGACCTCCCCAAGGGGTAAAACTAATTCCCCACGCCGATATATTGAGATACGAAGAGATCTTGAAAATTATCTCGGTTTCGAAAAATCTAGGAATCAGAAAAGTCCGTATTACCGGGGGAGAACCATTGGTAAGGCGTGGTGTGGTGGACTTCATATCGAGGTTAACCCATGACATTGGTCTGGAAGATGTAGCCCTCACCACCAATGGTTCCAAGCTTGATGAGATGGCATGGAGACTTCGTGAAGCCGGATTGACGAGGGTAAACATTAGTTTGGACACGCTTAGGCGTGACTGTTTTTACTCGATAACCGGGGTTGACGGCCTAGCAATGGTGATGAAAGGGATTCAAACATCTTTTGAGGCTGGCTTTAGCCCTATAAAGATAAATGTGGTTCTACTCAAGGGGTTTAACGAAATTGACGTTCCAGAATTCGCAAGGCTCACGCTTAATCGTCCACTGGATGTGAGATTTATCGAGAGAATGCCATTCGGAAATGACGCAGAACCAATCAATTCTCCGAATTCATTTGGCGCAACCGAAGTCCTTGGCATGATAGAAAATTCATTCGGAACATTAATTGCTGTAGAACGATCCCCTCTGGATGGCCCCGCAAGAATGCTAAAAATCAGAGGAGCCCAGGGTAGGATAGGAATTATTGATCCAGTTACTGGACATTTTTGCCCGACATGCAACCGACTCAGATTGACGGCGAGAGGTACAATTAGACCCTGTTTATTGAGTCCACTAGAAATAGATTTGAGGTCTTTCTTGAGGACGGATCCGGATGACAGTCAGATCGAGGCTTTCATGAAAGCGGCTGTAATGGCTAAACCCGCCAGCCGATATTCCAATATCCAAAGAATGGAAGCCGGCATGAACACCATTGGTGGCTGAACCCCAATGTATGAAACTATGATAAAATTTTGCCACGGATGTCACAACACATTAATAAATCCGCTCTTTCAGTAATAATTGTAAACAGAAACACTTCTGGACTATTGATAGATTGCCTTTCAAGCCTTTTTAATTCGGACTTGAAACAATCTCCTGAGGTCCTTGTAGTAGACAACGGGTCCGATGATGATTCAGTTGTAAAGCTCAAAAACTATTTTCCGGGGGTGAATGTCCTCGAAGCACGGAGGAATCTCGGTTTCGCAGCCGCCAACAATCTTGGTGTCTCCAAGACCCATGGAGAATTTCTATTATTGGTGAACACTGATGTAATTCTTGAAAAAGATTCTGTGTCAAAAATGCTTGAATTAGCCGAGAGCAATGCTCGGATCGCAATTGTAGCGCCTCAATTACTTAATAGAGACGGAACAAATCAAACGTCTTACGAAGCCACTCCTACACTCTTGACAGAATGTACCAATCGAAGCTTGCTTAAACGAATTTTTCCTAAGCGCTATCCCAGTAAAAACAGGATACTGTTGGAGCCTGCAGACGTAGAAACCGTGATCGGGGCTGTGATGCTGATAAGGAGGAAGGCTTTTGAAGAAGTCGGGGAATTTGACGAAAATTATTTTTTCTTTTTTGAAGAAACAGACCTGGCCGTGAGACTTAGGTCGGCTGGATGGTCGATAAAGCACGAACCTAGAGCCAAGGCCACTCACTTTCAAGGGGGGTCCGCCAAATCAGTTCCTGTAGGTGCAAGGATAGAATTCTATCGGTCGAGATACATTTTTTTTGATAAATTTTATGGAAAAGCTTCCAAGAATTTTCTCAAGTCGGTTGTTATTTTTAACCTTACACTAAATGCAATCGCTTATGGCTTATTGAATCTCGTTACATTAAAACGAATTAAAGACTTGAGCACAAAATCTTCTGTATGGACCACTCTCTTGAAATGGCACGCACAGGGATGTCCTGACAATTGTGGAATTCCCCGTGATTAGTTTTTATCAGCTCTGGTCTCTTTTTTACGTCGAACAACTTCCACACCCATTACGAGAAAATGCTGAGCCATCTCGAATACCTGTAAAGAGCGCCCAAAGCCGATACTGCTCTCTCAGGACTTGGCAGCACCGGCATACCGTGGTCTTGCAACTCACGAACAAATAATTCTGTTCGGTCGCAAAAGGAACCCCCGACCACTGGTTTGCCGGATTCAGCGGCTAGTAAGGATGTAACGGAGCTTTGTTTATTTATGAACTCTTCCGCAAACTGCGCAGCTTGAGTTTGATCCATGCCGGATCCCAGTATTACTGACATGACCCGATGATGAGGCATGAGGCAATACATAAAAAGTAAATCTATATTTTCATCTTTAAGTAGTATTCTCGGAAGAGTATCCATGTAGTCACTGTAATTTTTTGCAAATGTCAGATCCACAGGATTCTTTATGCTTGCCGTGTTTGGAACCATAGGGGCTAGGGCTTCAGCAGTTGAAGGATTAAGTTCCGCCAATTCCAGTCCTGCCCTTTCGGCGCTGTCGGCGGCAGCGGCTCCAGGTCCTCCGGAATGAGTGAGTATTCCGAGCCTGTTGCCTTTCGGCAACGGTTGACTTCCGAGCACATAGCAAAAGTCGAAAAGCTCCTCTATAGAGCGCGCTCTAACTATACCACATTGCCGAAAGATACCTTCATATAGTCGGTCCGGGCCTGCCATAGCACCGGTATGAGAAAGTCCGGCGCGTCTACCCGCCTTGGATCCACCTACGTAGAAGGCTACAATGGGCTTTATCTTGGAAACTCTCCTGGTGACCTCAACAAAACGCCTTCCGTTTCTTATGCCCTCTATATAAAGAGCGATGACTTTGGTGTCTGGACTGAGAGCCAAATACTCTATGCAATCCGCCAAGTCGACCATGGCTTCGTTTCCCAGGCTGAAGCCCTGACTGAATCCCAAATTGAATTTAGCTAGATGTACAAACATTTGTGTAATAAAGCTTCCGCTTTCAGACGCCATCCCTATGAAGCCAGGTCTGGCCTCATACGGAAAGAAAGTGGTGTTCAGTTTGAAAGATGGGTTAATGACACCTATGCAATTTGGACCCACAAATGTCATTCCATATTTTTTTGCTATGTCCACTAATTCCTTCTGAAGTAGTTTCCCTTCCCCTCCCTCTTTCTCAGAAAAGCCCGCCGAGACAATGATGGCGCTTTTTATACCCGATGAACCGCATTCTTCGATTACACTAGGCACAACTCCTGTCGGTAAAATTAGGATTGCCAGATCAATTTTCTTGGGAACATCACTGATTTTTGAATAAGCTTTAAGTCCCTTGATTTCTTTATCCCTCGGATGAATGGGATAAATCTCCCCTTCAAAACCCATGGACAACAAATTTGCCAACTGAATGCTTCCCATTGACGTGGAATTGGTTGAAGCCCCCCAAAATGCGATGCTTTTGGGATGCATTATTGTATA
>JAZDKD010000387.1:0-7322 GCA_043803345.1 Pseudomonadota bacterium | reverse complement strand
CTATAGCCTTTAACCCCTTGTCTCCCATGACTGCGCCTATCCCCTGCCGGCTGGCGCTGGACCGCCCTTGCTCAATAGAAGCAAAATAGACCTTATTTTCTCCGGCAAGACCGATGGCTGCTACCTGGGCTTTTGGCTCTTTCAGTTCATTTCGAATGAGTTCAGCGGTTTCAACTGCGCCTTTCCCCTTCAGATGAGACGCGTCCCTGATTTCGACTTTGTCATTGTTTATCCACAAATAAACAAGATTAGGTGACTTACCGCGAAGAATCACCTTGTCATACCCGGCATATTTCAACTCTGGCGCCCAAAATCCACCCATCATCGAAAATGCCATCAACAATGTTTGCGGAGAAATTGTGGAAACAATTGTACGATTGCAACCGGTAGCAGGTGTCCCGCATAAAAGACCGGCGCTGAATATCAATAGATTGTCAGGCGAGAAGGGGTCGGTTTCAGGGGGAACCCTGTCCCACAATATTTTGGCGTTAGTGCCAAGGCCCCCTAGGTAAAGCTCAGTGTCTCTCGGGTCGGTTGCCACCCTTTCGATGTTTCCCCGGGTTAGATCAACTTCCAGATTAAATCCTGCCTCTGCGTACCTCATCTTGTTTACCCCTTACAGTCATCTCGCGAAATGCTCGTCCGATCTCCTGCAACCAAAAAAGTTTTAATTTCCGTTTCCTTAATGGGCCGAACCAATCTTTTCCAGATAAAGATTTCGACGAATCAGGCTAGAGGAGAACCAATTCTAAGAATGCCTGGATCTGATGGTTATTTTGCCCGCGGCTCAACGCCATTATTTATCCGAATATAACTTACATAACATCAATGTCAAGGCTTTTTGCATTTTTCTACGAAAAATCGGTCCAACAATATCAATATATTTCTGCGGGGTAATGTTTCTCTATACGGTTTCACTAAAACAAATTCTTTGATATTAGGCACCTCTTTCCACGTCGGTTGGCATGTAATTTTAGAAATAGGTCACTGTGAAGACATCATGTTTCCAAGCCTTACATCTGTCGTGCGGAAGAAAGTTCTTGACTCCTTTACATACGAGTGATATTCGGTTTTTGATGAATGTCGAGTCATCAATGTGTTAATTCCCCGGAGTTCAGATATGGACGGCGCCGGATTGCCCGAAACCGCTGTCAAAAGGGCGTTGTCCACAAAAACAAGAAGCCCTTCGGCAGACAGGAAACGCAGACTCATAATAGAATCCGCGGAGCGTATTTTTGCCAACCAAGGTTTTCACGATACCACTATCGCTGATATTTCGCATGATTCAGGGGTTCACGAAGCGTCCATATTCCAATATTTTAAAACCAAAGAAAACCTGATCGTCACTATTCCCGAAAGACATCTTAAAGAAACGCTTGCAGGCATCACTGAGCATCTTCAGGGGATGAAGGGAGCGGAACCAAAGATAAGAAAGTTACTTTGGCATCAGCTCAGAGACCTCTCTATCAACAAGGACTACACGTCTATTTTGCTACGTGAACTGCGGACATTACCTGCTTTCTACCAATCCCCAGCATATGAAATGATTCGAAAATACAGTGTCTTCGCAGCGGAGGCCATCAGAGAGGGAATAAGTGATCAGGAAGTTGACGCTGATATAGAGGTTATTCTGGTTTTGGAGATGATATTCGGAGCCATCGACAGCATTGTTTTACGGTGGCTTTTTTTCGGCGATCCTTATGATCCCAATGATGCCGCCGATGCTCTATGCTCCTTAATAAAAGCGGCTGTATGGAGACGAGAACAAACGGTTGGACATGAAAATGGAGATGAACCGACCCGTGGGGAGTTGCGGCGGCGCACAATAATGGAAGTCGCCTCAGAAGTTTTTGGCAAAAAAGGCTACGGAGGCGCCACAATCTCTGAAATAGCAGGAAAAGCAGGCATCGCCGAAGCCTCTATTTATCAATACTTTAAGAGTAAGGAGCAATTACTTCTCTCGGTTTTGGGCACCTGGTTCATCGAATTGGCGGATGAACTGGAGAGCGTTTTCTCTGGGCAGTTGAATCCCTATCAACGACTTTTGTATTTGCTGAGAAGGTGGGCTCTGGACTTTCAGATTCGAGAATGGGAAACACGTGTTTTAATACTAGAATTGTATAGGAATCCCAAATTCTATGAATCTCAAGAATACCGAAACACCCGCCGTTTCTGGAAAATAATAAGATCGACCGTGGAGGCCGGACAACACAGCGGCCATTTCCGAAAGGATTTCGACATAAGCTATTACCTTCATCTCGTTCAAGGGGCGTTTGAGCATGAGGCTCTAGCTCGCATGATGCTATCTAAGAAGCAACCCACCATCGCCAGTACGGAGAAAATGATTAATCTTCTTCTCAGAGCCATAATAGCTTAATAGGTCCCCTTGGACATCTCGTGGAATTTCATTAGTACATAGCGTCAACATGCAGATTGACCATAAATGTCCTAAACTGCATGCCCTTGCTCTGATCGCCAATAAAGCGAGGCGTGATTTTTTCCGGAATACGGGCTATGTTGATCGCACTGGTTCCAACCCCCGATCACAATATTCGATTCAGTTCCCTTTGACGACAACCAATAGCATCTTGAATCTTTTGGCCGCCTTTAGAGCATGTGGAGTCCCAGCAGGCATCACGACTACTTCTCCAGCCTTGACGGCGACATCTTTTGATCCAATTGAAATTTCCGCTTCGCCATCAAGAATGTGGACAAAGGCGTCACCGGCGGCAGTATGGGAACTCAAACCCTCGCCCTTTTCAAACGCAAACAGAGTTAGACTCATGACAGCATTTTGGGCGAAAGTACGGCTGATAACCCGACCTTCCTGATAATCTACAAGATTGAGCAGATTCAAAGCCTGTGAAAACTCTATGTTCCTTATAAAATTTCCTTCGGACATGATTAAAGTTCCTCTCTGTATTTCCATTGGACTAGATTCATCTGTTCACATGCATTATAACAACATTTGGGCTTGTGGTTACAAGACCATTGAATACTTCCCAAGGTTTTGGGTTCAAATCAAGACAGATCCAGTGTTGAAGTATGGCTCCTCAGTCTGAACAATTTGACCAACAGGGTTTGATCAAATTTACCAAACAAAGTTCAATCTAGTGGTCTGACTGCATTCATTGCGTCACTACTAATGACTGGGCTATTGGCGCCAGTCCTAATCAAATAAGCTAGAATAGGAGAAGGCAAATGGTCAAAGTCCTCATAGTTTACGCCAGCGACCACGGCAGTACAGAGAAAATGGCAAAATCTCTAGCGGAGGGGGTAGCATCGGTAGAGGATTCTATTGCTGAATTGGTGAAAGCAGACGACGCAAAAATCGAACAACTACTCTCTTGCGACGCACTGGTAATTGGCACTCCAGTTCACATGGGCAGCATCGACTGGAGGGTAAAGAAATTCATCGACACGGTATGCAGTGGAGCTTGGATGCAGGATAAGCTGATCGGGAAGGTGGGTGCGGTCTTCGCATCAGGAGCTGGCTATGGGAACGCGGGGAGTGGCTGCGAATTGGCCATGCTTTCCGTGTTGAACAATATTGCGGAACTCGGCCTCCTGATTGTTCCCTTGCCTAAGAAAACTCCTGGATATAGAGTCGCCGGGTTGCAATGGGGTCCGTATGGAAGAGCGCATGGTGAGGATCTTAGCCCCCAGGGCTTGTCTGATGATCAACTGGTGTCATCCAGACATCACGGCACGCATATCGCTCGTGTGGCAAATTTACTGAAGGACGCAAGAATCTTCGAGTGATATTATATTGCTGAGGCGTAAATCTTCGAATCTTGATTTTTCGCCTCGGCCCGTAATCTAAATTTGAACTCCGCCTCGTTAAATCTGAACGTAGTTTCAAGCGATCTTAATCGCTATGAATAAACAGCGGCACGCTAATTCAAAAAAGAACTGTAAATGTTCCTGATATCGTTGCGAATCCTTAAATAATCACCAATGAGAGCATCGCCGTCATGGCCGTAGCCAAGTCTGATCGCCAACCCCTTCAATTTGTCTCCGGAAAGGGGAAGCCTGTCTATGCTCCTGTTTTCCATTATTCTAAGCCTGTCCTCGAGATTGGTCAGGAATCGATACCCCGAATCAAGAGTTTCGTAGATTTCTTTTTGGATCAGTCCGTTTTTTCTTAGGTTCAACAAAGCGTCTAAAGTGTTGGATGCCAGTATATCGGGGTATTCGCCGGCGTGCGCCAGTATCTTGGCTTGGGTAAAGAATTCCACGTCTACCAATCCCCCTTGCCCAGTTTTCAAATCGACGTTTGATTTGTCCTCAACTGCAATTTCTTTTTCCATTCTTTCCCGAATTCTTGATATTTCGGAAATGTCCGTCTTGTTCAGGTCAGTCCTCAACACGCAGTCTTTTATTATTGACAGGATCTTCTCTCGTAAAATAGGCGGTCCAGTCACAATTCTGGATCTTATGAGGGCTAGTTTTTCCCATAAAGCCGATGATTCCCTATGATAGTCTTCGAACGATTTAAGGGTGGAAACAAGCGCTCCTTTATTTCCGGATGGTCGTAGACGGGTATCAATGGAATACGCGACCCCTTCCGAAGTTGGAACGCTGAGAATAGAAATCATACGATTTGCAAGTCTCGTAAACCATTCCCTTGAGGAGAGTTTACCTACATGTTCGTTTGGAGAATCAAAGACAAATATTACGTCGAGGTCTGACAGATAAGTCATTTCCATGCCCCCGAGTTTCCCCATTCCCACGACAACGAATGGCAAAGGGTGTTCCAAACCCTCGGAGCCAAATCGACGTTTCATCTCACTATGGGCTATTTCAACCGCCACCAAAAGGCAAACATCAGCAAGTTGAGATATTAATCGTCTCGCAACAGGGGAGTCTATTTCTCCTGTGAGCTGTTTAACTCCAATAAGAAGACTTTTTTCATTCTTGAATCTTCTCAAAACATCAAGTTTTTCCTCAAGGGTTCCCGTGTAATTAAGTCTTTCCACAATGTCGTTTTGGAGGGCATGGAAACCCATCTCAACGCTTTGCAACCCATTGCCTATAAGTGAGTCAATAGAATCGGGATGTCTTATGAGAAGGTCCGTGAAGAAACGGCTCTCTCCCAGGATTCGAATCAGAAAGCTCACAGTCGCCGGATTTTCGAAAAATGTAGAATAGTAGTTTGGAGCGCTTTGCAGTGATTCAACATAAGTATCCAGAGCCAACAGCGCTTTTTCAGGTTCGGGGGCTTTTAGCAGCTCGTCAATAAATATAGGAGCAAGCCGCTCCAGTAGATCACGAGTTTTTTCTGAAATCAGCCCGCCAGTAGCCGGATATACTAGTCTTTTGAGAAGAGGGTAGGCTGACGAGGGGTTCCTGAACCCCAGATCAGTGAGAATTGCGACGGTCTTAGCGTGGTCTTCCAAGGATTCCATCAGGTGATTGGTCAAGGACGAAAATTGTCCAACGTCATCGTCGGATGAATGATAGAAAAGTGAAGAAAAGAGATCTTCAACCAGCTTGCGGCGTTTGTCCAAATCTTCAAGGAATTGATCAAGAGCCGACGCGTCGAGATAGCCCATGCGTCGCGCCAGATCGTTACGTTCCTCCGAACTTATGGGGAGATCGTGTGTCTGCAACTGGTGGTTTATCTGGATTCGATGCTCAACAGTACGAAAAAACAGATAAGCGTCGCGCAGGCCCCGTGCCGTCGGTTCGGCCAAGATGCCGCCCTCGCTCAGAAGATCAAGCGCTTTGAGGGTCGAAGGTGAACGCAGTTTCTTGTTCTTGCCCCCGTTGATTAGCTGGAGAGTCTGTACGAAAAACTCAATTTCTCTTATTCCCCCCTGTCCAAGCTTTATGTTCAGACCGGGCCTTTTCTTGAGTTGCGTTTCGATTTGCTTTTTCATCGAACGCATGTCATCCAATGTCGAATAATCCAGGTGTTTACGATAGACAAATGGCTCAATCTCTTGTAGAAATTCGTCTCCCAGCTTCAGGTCTCCCGCTATGGGGCTGGCCTTCATTAACGCTGCTCTCTCCCACGTCCTGCCCCATGATAAATAATATTCCACAGCGTTTCTCAGCGAAGGAACAAGTTCTCCCTTCTCACCTTCCGGCCTCAACCGAAGATCTACCCTGAAGACAAACCCATCTTCAGTAACATCAGACATGGCTTTGCTGACCAACCTTGAGAGGAGTTCGTAGAACTTAGAAACCGCAACCCTATCTGGACCCGATGTCCAGCCATCTTCAGGATCTCTGAGATATATCAAATCTATATCTGAAGAAAAATTCAACTCGTGGCCGGACAACTTGCCCATGCTTAAAATTACCAGGCCCTTGGATCCTGGGAATAACCCGGCAGGCAGACCGTGTTTGGCCACAAGCGATTTAAATGAACAATCCAGCGCCACCTCAAGTGATGCCATTGCAAGATCCGAAAGTTCAGCCATAACTTCAACGACGTCAGCAGCTCCGGCAAGGTCTCTAGAGCCAATTCTAAGAAACTCTTGCTCTTTGTATCTCCTTAGCTCACGACTGAGTTCGACCATAGAAAAACTTTCAGAGAAGTCAACTCTATCTTGCAGTTCCTTTAGTTTTTCAATAAGCGTTTTACGCTGGTTACATCGCCCTTCAACAAAAATATACCTTATCAGTTCAAGTGATCGCTTGACGGTTGCGAATAGAAAAGAGGAACCACCGATAGCCATTACAAAAAACTTCCACCGATCCAATCGCTGCGCTAATTCGGCAATGAGACTTTGTTTGTCGAGTTCCAGCAACTCCTCGATCCGACTGGCGGTAAGTCTGGGATCAGGAGTCTCAAGGATGCGTACAATCAGAGACTCCCTGTTATTGGCTCCGGCCTTTGCGATTAGACTATTGAGCAGAGGCGCCTGCCGCAGGGTAAGATCGTACAATCTGTCTTGATCTGTCATGTTATAGGCATGAATACATGGTGGACGTTTAGTTTATTATGACATGGTCTTCCGAGTCACTCGATCTTGTCGCTGTGTAACCGAGCTCCCAGGCATTCAACCCTGCTTCTCTCAAGCAATGGATTGCATGTTCAACTTCCGATTCACTAAGGATCAGGACCATGCCCACGCCCATATTAAAAGTTTCAAACATCTCTCGGTAATCTAGAAGGGCGGCCCTTTTAAGAATTTTGAAAATCGGTGGAACCAGCCAAGTTGAGGAATTAATTATAACCTGAATATTCTCTGGAACTATCCGGGGAATATTCCCGTAAAAACCGCCTCCGGTAATATGCGCCATGGCCTTAATTGACACATTCTTCATTAGCGAGAGAATCGGTTTGACGTAAATTCTCGTGGGCCTCAAAA
>JAZDKD010000386.1:0-2314 GCA_043803345.1 Pseudomonadota bacterium | reverse complement strand
CGTTGAGAATTGTATTCCTGGATTTGTTGAGCGCTCCAGCCCTGTCTTTTTTCCAGAGGCTTAACCGAATCCATAGGGACAACTATCTGGCTAAACATTCTCCACGGATTGGCGATCGTGACCTCACTCTTAGTGTCTCTCAAGAAGTCTGCCGATGCGCCAAGAAACTTGCTGAATCTCTGGATTTCGTCAGGGGTCACAAGCTTGAAATCTTCGTTAAAATGTAACCGCATTTCACCGACCCACTGGGTCGCCAGGCTCTTGGGCGCTATGATGAGCGTGCGTTGCGCCATCCCTCGCAATTTGAGCTCCCGCATGATCAGCCCGGCCTCAATTGTCTTGCCCAGCCCGACTTCATCGGCTAGCAAATATCGAACCCTGTCATGAGATAAGGCGCGGGTCAGCGCCCTGACTTGATGGGGTAACGGTATTACGGAAGAAGTTATCGGCGCTAGAAGGGTATTTTGACTCAGCGCCTCAGATATCTTTGCGACAGCGGCTTTTTCAATGATCCCATGTTTCGAGATCCCCGAAAGTCCTTCCAATGCATGGAGACGGTCGTTAGGGACCCGTGCGACAATGTCCAGAGAGGGTAAATAAACCAGACTTGTCTTAATACCCCAGAGATCCTGAGTCTCGATGACTCTGCAAACCTGGTTGTGATCCTTGCTAAATAGCCACTGATTGTTAAGGATTTTTAAAGGCTTATCAGTCGTTTGACTCATCGTCATTCCGTAATTCCCGCAAGTCGCTTTACTCCGTCCCTGAAAACCCGAAAACTTTTCGATTGGTTATTATCAATGTTACAAAAGGGCACAATTTTCTCAGCCCACTCACGTTTAGCCATACCAATATCTGGGTATCCCAATTTCTTGAGTTTTGACGAGCCTCCAGGATAAACAGCGTCAGCCAGTTTTTCCCAAGTCCCGCATATTGCATCCTGCTCATATTGTTTGAGGGCGCTCTTTTTGGCTCTTGGATAAGCCTTTTTGACCGCATCCTGATCACCGAGCAACCACGCTTCGATTTCCTCAATCGCAATTCGAAAAAGTGTCTTGGGGCTGGGTTTAGACTTTTCCAATATCCAGAGAAGCTGACATTTGAATTCCATGCAGTCACGGTCATCGAGATCAACTACCACAAGGACACACTGGTCTGGTGGGAGACTTTTGCCATAACCATTCAACAATACCGGTAAATATTTGAGCAGTATTCTATGGCGAGGCTTTTTAACGTCCCGCAGGTTCTTAGGTAGTTGCCCGAGGCCCTTATACGGAATTATTCTGTAACTATGGTTTTGGCCATTTGGCCCCAGGATCTTTTCAAGAAATAATTCGACAACCCTAGCCCCCGACTGATCTTCAACCAGCGCCTCAAAGTGCATGAGAAACCCTCTCATCTAGATAGTCAGAGTACCAAAGTCCGCCCAGCGGCAGCCCTTCTTCTACCATGCTCTTGACTATTGGATCATCAGAGGCCCTCCTGATTCGTGAGAAACCTTCCTGTCCTTTCTCCAGAACCCACACTTCTTCAGGCGTTAGAGCGTCAACGAAATATGGTTGATGAGTCGTGACAAAAATCTGGGAACCCTTGCGTGATCGAGAATGTTCGCGAAATTCGTGCGCTAAAGTCTCCAACAATTTGTGATAGAGTCCGTTTTCCGGTTCTTCTATACAGATGAAAGGTGGTGGGTCAGGATCTTCGAGCAGGAGAAGATAGGCAAAGACCTTGAGTGTGCCGTCTGACATTTGCTGAGCGTAAAAAGGATCGGTAAATCCTTTGTCGTTGAAACGAAGCAGCAACCTGCCGTCAGGAGTTTTCTCCGTGTCTATTTCGTTGATGCCCGGGATTTTGGCGGCAATACGTTCGAGGATACGATTGAAACGATCTTTATGCTCTCTTTCCATGAACTGAACCACATTACCAAGATTGTCACCTAAAACGTTGATGTGCTTCTGTGGACCAGCCAATGGGAGGCTTCGGGCTGACACCGGAGTAAAATAGCTGAGATACCAGCCTTCAATGAATTTCCGGAAAGCTGATATTCTAGGATGTTGTTTCAGGGAACCCAATGTGGCTATGCCAAGTTTACGTTTGTCCTCAAGCTCAACTTGCTCGGTGTTGGCTATCTCTTCCTGCCGCTCCTGCTGCAGCCGTTCAAACAGCTTGCCAAGGTCATGTTCATCTTCCTCCGCAGGCTGAATCCCTTCAACATCACCCATCCATACAATACCCTTCCCATCGTTCAATAAAAGAAACGAAAACGGCCATCCGCGCTGTTGACCTCTGCGACGTTGTCTGAGGCGCTCGCGTT
>JAZDKD010000385.1:0-8248 GCA_043803345.1 Pseudomonadota bacterium | reverse complement strand
GCCAATTGGTGACGTCAGGGTAGTTTGCGAAATGAAGAAAGGTTTCTTCCAGGTCCTGGAGACGTAGGCCCAATTCTTCCAATTGGGCTACAATTCCGTTACTGCTTTCTATCAGCGCTCGGGAGGAATATTCTGCCCAGGCCTCTTTGCGGAGAAGCATGTCAGCGTCTTCATCAAGCTCTTCGAAGGTAGGGTCGATTCCCGCCTCCACAGGGCGCTCACGAAGAAGGCGACCGCAAAACGAATGGATTGTCCCGATGAAACACTGATCCATGTTTTGTATCGCTCTCTCTAGATTGTTTCTAGATGGACCACTCTCTGAACCAACACATTCTTCCAGCTTTATCCGAAACCTCGACCGAAGCTCTGCCGCAGCCTTACGAGTGAACGTGACCGCGGCCATAGTTCGGATGTTTCTGCACTTGCCCGTTCGTAGGAGTTCCACCATGCGCCCGACCATACTAGAGGTTTTACCGGTCCCAGCCGCAGCCTCCACCAGGATGTCACTGTCCAACGCTTCTACAATTAGTTGACGCGCCTTTTGGTCGGGAAGCAAAGTGATATATGTGGCGTCTTTATCAGCCATTGTGACCTTTGACCCAAAGAATAAAGTTTATGAACGCAGCTTTCTGAACGGCTCGAGGTTTTTATTGTTAAGGTTTTCCATTTTAAGCTTGGCAGATCTAACAGCCTGCTCGATGTCGTCGAATACAATCACGTAATTGCTAAAAGCTAAATCATCTGAATCGGTTGTTAATGGAAAGCATCCGGAGTCAAGCATTTCCACCAGCCTTGCAATGATATCTTTCCCGGCGCTCAACTGGCTGAAGCTCCAGGAAATGCGCTCCCCGTGTTCGCGCACGCCTGGAAAAAAGTAACCGAAAGTTGCCACAGTGGAACTAAGAGAATGGATTTCCCGAAGACGTTTTTCCGAAATCGCCAGGTAAAGAGGGCCCTGAATCCTACGACCCTGCCGAAAAGGTTGGTTTCGATCAAATCCCCATGCTGAACCTGTTTTATAATCCCATACTGTGAAAACGTCTCCCTTGGCGCTTGGCGCCCGGTCGATACGATCTATACGGGCCCGAGTCCTGATGGTTTTCCCGTTGGGCAGGTTGATCGAGACGGGTTCACGAGTGTCTAGAGGTGTTGGGTCTCCATCCTGGGGCAAACCGATGGCAGCCTCAAAATAGAGTGGGACACTTGATCTACAAAAAACAGTTTCTTCCTGCAGGAAGATCCTTGTGGCCATTCTCAGCTCTCGAACCGTTGCGTTGAACAACTCTTCGTTTGGTGGGGGAACCAGGTTCCTGTAAGCGTCTATCTGTATGTCAAGAATGTTGGACATGAGGTTGGCGTCACGATCCACATCAGGAAGAAGGCCTTCTCTTGTCAAGGTTTCCATAAATCTGCGAAAGACAAGGTGTAGAAGTGTCCCCCTTTGAACAGAATCCAACCAGACCGAGAGATCTACTTCATATTCTTTAGGCGGTAGCGCCTCGAGCACATATTGGAAAAAATACTCCAATGGGCATGACCCGAGTTTCTCAAGGCGACTTGCTGATAGTATAGGCCCATAGGGAGAGCTAGGCCCAAGATCTATGCCGGCCTGGGGTACCCATCCATCATATTCAGTGAAAAGATCACTTTGCCTGTTTGAGAGGGCCACCATTCCCTGCCCCAAATGTGGGAAACTCTTTGAAACAAGATCATCCGGATCAATGATTTGTTTGTCGCCACATGTTCTCCAGAGCCACCATTCGGACACATTCGCGCATTGTTCACAGCTTTGGGCGGCAAAGGACGTTGGATTGGGAAGCCACTTCAGAAAATCGTCCTGGTCCCCGTCGTGTTTCCCCGATAGTATCCTAAAAGCGGACATCAATACCGAACTGGGGAACATCTCCCTGTCGTCTTCGAGACTTCTGCAGCAATAAGATAGTGTGACGGCGCCTCGGAGACGGGCAAACAGCTTAGCAAAATCTTCCATTTTTTGATCAGCGCGGGCCGACGAGGTACGTAGACTGGGGGAGATTTTTTTGCGTTCTCTATCCAGCATCATAGGATCCTGTAATCCGGCGCCGGGAAACTTAGAGTCATCCAATCCTAAGATAAAGGTGTTGCTTCGTCCCGAATAACCTCCTCCATTAATTGGGGCCACGTACATACATCCTGGTCTTGGTCCACTCCCTGCGACGCTTAAGGTTCTTGGGAGTCCAGAAAGCCATTCCCATACGTTGAATCCAGAATAATTTTGGTCCTCGCCGAAACAAGACGCCAAGGCGCCAATTTCAGCGAGTAAGCGTCCCTTGCTGTATTCGTCTAGCTGATTGGCGCATCTGCAACAGTTTTCAAGAAACCAAGAAGCCGTATCAAGAATTTGTCTCTGGCTGGATTCACATGTAAGGCTCTTTTCCAAAAGTCCTTGGACGAGACCTCGGACTTCATAGAGACATTCAATTCTCTTAATGCTCCTACTAGATATTTTAACGCCGATATCCTCATCGGATTCATGAGCTGGTAGGGGCTTAGAAAGTGCCTGTATCTCGTCATTGATGGCCTTGATGTACCTAGAGGCCCCAGCTCCAATGGGTAGACTCTTGAGCGTAACGGCAAGAAGTGAAAAGCTGAGGCCATATTCGTCCGCCTTCTGTATTTTGAGCATCCCATCTTGAATCATCCTGACAAGTGTCCTTTGCGGGTGATTGTTTCCAATCCAGGAAAGCCATGCGCTAAGCGCTCTACCCGGTCTGCTGTAGCTGATGGGGATGCCCTCGGCGAATGTCACCGGAATTGACTCAGAGTCATCAGGTTTGAGTAACCAGGCCAATTCGTAAATCAAGGGAACATAGGTTCCTGCGTCGGTATGCAGAATCTCAACCTCATCAAACGGAATTACCCTCTGGGCGCATCTGCGAAAAATCTCCCGAACCTCGTTTACTTCTCCGATGGCCCTGTAAATAGACGCTGTGCCGTCAGACTTTGGTACAGGACAATCCGTCGGTGTCAAAATTTTTCTCAGCAGGTCTCTATCCGTTGGATTGTCTTCCTGGATTTTTCCTGGGATGTCTTCGCTGAGAATTTTGAAATTGTGCCCAGAAAAAGCGCTCAGGAAAGACTTCTCAAGTCTGATCGAGGAATTCCAGAGGGTTTGAGGCGATAAAACTATGGTGTCCTGAGGCATGATGGATGGATTGTTTTCAAGCCTCCTGGCAGCGATCCTCAAAACATCAGCGTAATCAAATAGCCCCTGCCTTTTGAGTTCCTCTTCGTATTGACTGAGTATTTTCTGAGTCTCCAGGCCCTTCTCTCGAACTTCGAAGACATCTGGAGAGAGATCCACCGCCGAGATTCCGGAGAGGCGTATGTCTCTGATGGTTGAAAGCAAAGCTTGAATGAGTCCCGCACTTGGATCGAGGGCTGAAAAGTATCCCTTGCCGCTCTTTTTGAGGTTTACGAAAATTGATGACACAAGCGCTTCTGAGCGAAGTCGACCAAGGTATGTATTGCCCAGTTGATTAAGCTCAGGCATGGCTAGGTCAAGTGCCGCTCGCCGAAGGGTCTTTACTTCAACGCTTATTATCGGTTGTCCTGCGCGGGTAATTGTATCGAGCCACTGAAATCCGATCCGCAGAGAAGGGGCCAGCAACCATTTGGAATTTATCCTGTAATCCCTGAGGATTTTCCCTAACTCATTAGTTAAGAGACACATGTTGCGTTTTGCCTGGACGGAAAGGAGAAAATACAAACTCAAAAGTTTTTTGTCCATTTAGCTGATTTCGTAGCAGATAATTACCAAAACAAAAAAGCTTTCCCCCTCGTGTGATCAATTCCCCATCGAGAAATATAGACAATCTCCTTAAGAGTATTTCCCGTGGGCTATTCATTTGCGTGCTCGACCGGCTCGTCATCTATTGTCTCAATCACCATGCGTGCCGCCCATCCAGTTAACTCCATGCATTTGTCAATCATCCCAGATTCCATCCATATTTGGCGTTCCATGGGTTCGTTGAAATCACAACCAATTAGTTCAAAACAGTTGCTGGAACCATGTTGATTCTCAAAGGCGATAAGGAATTCCCTCACTTTTTCGTAAGTGTAATCTGCGGACTTATCTGGACTGCTTCTGCCCAGTATCATTCCCAGGGCCATGACACCTCCACTGACTGCTCCACATAATCCTTTGGAGCGTGATATCCCGCCACAAAATCCAGTTGATATTTTCGGGATGAGCGGCGAATGAATGCCAGCGTGCTCGGCAACTGCCTGCAGAACACTTTCCGCACAACGAAAACCCAAAAAGAAAAGCTCTTTTGCCCTTTTTTCAACTGCGAAGGAGTTCATAAACGTATATCTCCAAACTTTAGGTCAGATTTGATTAATCCATTGTTTAAAATTGATCAATAGGGCCTTATCATACAGAAAAGGTTTCAAGCAATGAACGTTGGACATCTCAAGAAAAACCCTATCTATGAATCATTCTTCATAGCCCGTGAGTAATCGCCACTTTTTCAAACATTATGACCAGCCCTGCCGTAATCCTGTACAGCGAATCAACGGTCAAGTTGTCTTCCGCTGAGTCGTCGAAGAACACATTGACTGATGAATCCATTTCCCCATCCGGTTTCCAATAGCAAATTAGTATAGGTATTCTTGGCAGAGGATGTAATACGACCGCTATGTCGGAATCAAAAGCGCGAGGTGCAGGTTTTGCGCTGAAAACGTGGATCATAAGTTCGAAAAGGTCGGTGTGAGTTTCAGCGACACGCCTCAGTGGCTTCAAACAACGCTGAGTGAAAAGAGGCCCCCAGGCGGCCCCGCTCTTGAGTTCTCGCAAGGTTATCCAGTTTCCTGAAACGGGTTTGCCGGCGCAGGATACGACGTAGTCGAGAAGCGGAACAGTGACCCATCCGTGAATATGGCAATCAGAAGTTACGTTACCTTGAGTGTCAATGCGGAAGTCCTTTCCCAACATCTTGATCGTCAGCGCTTTGTCCAAAAAATCAGCCGCCAGCCTTTCGGCGGAGTTGGGAAGGCTTATACCTCCAATTTTCAGTTTTGACCTTGCCAACAACCTTTCTTCTTCACGTTCCAAGGTCCGGGAGTCCTGGCTCTGGATTTGGAAAAGTTCCCGAGTGGTCGAACCCAGATGCGGGCAATCCGCCAAACGCCTGTCTCCCTTAAAGACAGCGGCGGCAAAGGCCAGGCACGTTGGTATCCCGCAGTCCCGGCAGTTAGTTCTTGGCAACACCTTAAATATTTGCATTGCATTCTGCAGTTGAATCATTTTCCCTGTTCCCAACCAATGGAGGGGTGTTTCGCATTCACAAGCGCCCCGTTGCAAGGTCCATTTTCAAAAAATCATATCAACTTGAAATCAAAATTCTATACCCTTCTGACCTTTGACTCCATTTTGAAACGGATGTTTAATTTCTTTCATTTCCGTAACAAGGTCGGCAAGTTCGATGAGTCCTGGAGAAGCGTCCCGGCCCGTGATAACTATGTGTAACTCGGGAGGTCTGTTGCGAAGAGTATTAAGGATATCTTCCTCCGGAACCATGCCATAAGTAATAAGATATGTGAGTTCATCGAGTACCACCATCTTGAATTTTCCCGATCTTATGGCCTGTTTGGCAAAATCCCACGCATTCCTTGCCAATTGAATATCTTCGTTTAAGTTTTCAGATTGCCAGGTAAATCCCTTGCCAAGCGCATGTATTTCCATCAGGTCCTCAAATCTCTTGGCGGCCTCGAGTTCGCCATATTTCCAGGACCCTTTGATGAACTGGAGAAAACAAACCTTGAATCCGTGACCGAGAGCCCTGAAAGCCTGTCCCAAGGCAGCGGTTGTTTTTCCTTTGCCGTGTCCCGTGTTTAAGATCACTAGACTTTGACTCATGTAAGTCCTCCAGTTTTTTGAATTTCTCCGATTAAACTAAGAGAGCAATGTGTGTCTGTTCAAAATGTTAATTGGATCCAGGGTCAATTTGATTCTCATCATCTGTTTCAATGTATTTTTATCTACGGTTTTTTCAAAATACCGGCTCTTGATCTTTCCGATGCCATGTTCCGCTGATATGCTTCCACCTAAAAATATGACATGCTCCATCATGTGCGTCATGGTCTCATAAGCTGTTTCTTGTTCTACACTATTTTGTGGAAGAATGTTGGCGTGCAGGTGGTTGTTCCCAATGTGTCCAAAAACATAAGACGAATTCACCGGAAGCTCACGGTCATACATTTCGAGCAAGTGTCCAAGTTTTCGAGGGGGTAGAGAAAAATCTGACCCTATTTTTGAGAATCCCGGATGTATATTTTCATTGAGTTTTTCCGGGATTGATTGTCGAAGATTGCGTAGCGACCTTGATTGTTGACTATCAAGAGCGACCAGGGTCTCAATTGGTTGGGCCAAACCAACATTGCGCAAGTTGAAAGTCTCTATCAGCCGACCCCACTGGGAAGCGCTCTCCATCATTTGTTCCGTGTCATCGTATTCCTGTTCAACAAAAAGCGCGCCATAAAATCTTGACAGATAACCTCTCTGTGACTCAGGTAACAAGCCCGCCGTGGATCTCCCAAACCACTCCATACAGGAGGGTGTGACCAAGTCGAGTCCTGAGTGTTCCAATTCACTGAACTGAAAATTGGCAAGTTCAGTATCTGAATAGTTACCCCAGAAATTTCCTGAGATTCCTAAATTGAAATCTCTCAACGAATTTAAAAACTCCACAAATTGAACTGTGTTTTTTCGATCAGGAAGATAGATAATAATAGAAAAAAAAGGTCTTCTTTTTTTCAGAAGCCTTGTGGTGATCTCGGAGAAAATACCCAAAATGCCTTCAGATCCTATGAATAAATCCAGCAAGTCCATCAAGCTGTCTGAATAAAATCCTGCCGAATTCTTGAGATATTTCCAGGGCAACGTTTTCCATGTGGGGACTGGGATAAAGAAATCTTCGGACGGACTTGGTTCGAGCAAAGTCCTCGGAATTCTAAAGAAACCTTTCTCTCCCCGAATTCTGTTTCGTTCGAGATCCAGAGTAAGTCCTGTTGGAAGATGGATTCTCAGTCGTTCAATATAATCACGCGTTGGGCCATAAAGGTAGCTCAGAGGTCCCGAGGCGTTGCAGGCTACGTTTCCTCCGAGTGTGCAGGATTGTTCCGAAGTAGGGTCCGGAGGATAAAAGAATCCAAGAGAATCCACATACCGCTTGTATTCAGCCAGGATAATCCCAGGCCCAACTATACAAGGGTTTTCCGGGTTTACACGGTCAAGATTCTTAACATCGAGTATTAGACCTCCAAGTGGAACAGGAGCCCCGGTGAGGGAAGTCTTACCGGACACCACGGTAAGAGGTGTCCTAATCTGATTGCACAAGATCAGTGTCTTAACTATGTCGGATTCCGAGTGAGCCACTACAAGGGCTTCCGCGTGACCATGGAAACGAGACTCGTCCTGAAGGTAATTTTCAAAACCGGAATCTCTAACGTCGAGGTCCAGCCTGGCAAGTTTCTTGATTAGAGGTTTTGTCATCTAAAGAGGCCGAGCGCCTTTTGGAGTATCCGGCATGTCGGACGGGCGCTTGATTTGAGCGGCAAGCATGTAACCGATTCCCTGAACAGTCAAAATCAATTTGGGTTCTGACGGGTTGTCCTCGACTTTAGCCCTCAAATGCTGGACATGTACGTCTATGGTGCGACTGCCTGTGTAGAGATCACTTGTTTTCCACAACGCCTCACGAATTTCTTCTCTTGTAAGGGCTTTTCCGATATTCCCTACGAAAAAGAGAAGCAACCTGAACTCCTTGACAGTAAGGTTGACATTCACCGCCTTCTTGAAAACTATTCTTTTCTCCTTATCAATCTCTATGTCTGCAAAGTAAATTATTTCACCGGAAGGTATTTTCCGTGACAAATGTCGCCTGAGACAGGCCTTAATTCTAGCGGAAAGCTCGAGATAATCAAAAGGCTTCACCAGGTAATCATCCGCGCCTCGCTCGAAGCCAAGAACCTTATCAGCAATTCCGTCTCGGGCCGTCAACATGATAATCGGAATGTCAGAAAACTTTCTGATAGTCTCGCAGACTTTGATTCCATCGACATCAGGTAGGGAGAGATCAAGAATTATTAATTCGATTCGCCCCGATTTTTCGAGCAGTCGCAATGTCTCACGTCCCGATGAAGCTACCAAGACGAAATAACCATCAATCTCGAGGTTGTCTTTTAGAATGACCTGAATATCGGGGTC
>JAZDKD010000384.1:0-2194 GCA_043803345.1 Pseudomonadota bacterium | reverse complement strand
CCATTGGTCGCTACTCTATCATCGCATGGGACCCACTTGTCTCTCTGACGATGTCTAAAAAGGGAACCGAGGTTATATCTTTCGGTACCGCTTCGTTGTTCCCAATAAATGATTTCTTTGCAAACGCGCGTGATATCATGCAAAAAATTAATTGCTCCAATTTGCCGGCTCTTCCGTTTGTAGGGGCATTGGCCGGTTATATAGGTTACGACGCTGTGCGATTAATCGAGGAATTGCCCAAGGCCATCCCTGCCGAGCCTCCGACTGCGCAACTGTGTTACCCTGCAAGGTTCGTCATATTTGATCATCTAATGCGGACAATGACAATTTGCGTTATCGGGGAAGATGACTCTGAATGTGAACTCAAGCTCGCTGACACTCAGAAAAGATTGGAACAAAGCCGGATTTCTACTTTTGGGGGTGGAAAGTTTTCATTGTCTCTTCCTGCCCAAGATCGCTTCGTGAATTCTGTGGTAAAGGCAAAAGAGCGAATTGTCGATGGAGACATATTTCAGGTTGTTCTCTCAGATCAAGTCACAGGTGAAATCGATTTTGACCCGTTTGAGGTTTATCGGTGGATGCGAGTCAACAGTTCTTCCCCGTATATGTTTTTCTTGAAATTCCAAGATCTCAAACTCGCAGGAGCCTCTCCCGAAACGCTTGTCAAACTTGAAAACGGAAAGACCTTGATCAGGCCGATTGCCGGGACAAGGGGTCGTTCATCCGATCCGGCTGAAGATAGGGCTTTGGAAAACGAACTCCTCGAATCGGAAAAAGAGCGAGCGGAACACGTCATGCTGGTTGACTTGGCTAGAAACGATGTTGGTCGTGTATCCCGCTATGGTTCGGTTCATGTCGATCCATTCATGACAGTTGAACGGTTCAGTCATGTCATGCACATCGTTTCCCAAGTAACGGGCGATTTGTTGGATGGTTTGGATGCATGGGATGTCTTTAGAGCTGGGTTTCCCGCCGGTACGGTTTCGGGTGCGCCAAAGATCAGGGCGATGGAAATTATCGATGACCTGGAAATTGAGCCAAGGGGACCTTATGGAGGGGCTGTAGGTTATTGGGGGCCAGGCCTCTTAATGGACACATGTATTGCCATTCGCATGATCCGATTCCGCAACAACAGATTTGTGTTGCAAGCCGGCGCAGGAATTGTCGCTGATTCGTCCCCGATTTTCGAATATGAGGAGATAATGCGAAAGGCTGCGCATGGTATAGCCGCTATCAAATCCGCAGCTGGGGTTGTAACATGATTCTGATAATTGACAATTATGATTCGTTCACATTTAACGTAGCTCACGCATTTGGCACACTAGGCATGGAAGTCAAGGTTGTGAGGAACGATCACATTGCTGTAGAAGAGATCGAAGGTATTGCCCCTGAAGCCATTGTAATATCTCCAGGGCCGGGAAGGCCTGAAGATTCAGGCATTACCTGTGAGACGATAAAAAATTACGCGGGCAAGATTCCAATTCTAGGGATCTGTCTAGGGCATCAGGCGATAGGCTATGTTTTTGGCGCAACCGTTAGCCGGGCTAAGCTCCCTGTTCATGGAAAAGTTTCAAAGATTTTTCATGATTCTTCGGGAATATTTGCTGATTTGCCGAATCCCTTTCCTGCAACCAGATACCACTCTTTAATTGTTCAGCGTGACACCATAACGGAACCGCTTACGGTTACCGCGGAAACCTCAGAGGGCGAGGTGATGGGAATAAGAGGCTTAGAAATGAAGATTGAAGGAGTTCAGTTTCATCCTGAGTCCATAGCGACCAAACATGGCGCAAAGTTATTCCAAAACTTTGTGGCGATTCATCTCGCAAAGGAAAGCCAGACATGAGTTTGCGTGGCTCTTTTTCCACCCCCGGCGATAAGTCGATTTCACATCGTGTTGCATTGTTGTCGCTCCTAGGCAGTGGCAGATGCGATGTTAGGAACTACTCTAGGGCTCAAGACTGCATGTCTTCTGTAAGAGCAGTCAACCTTCTCAATGGTTCAGCTATTTTTGGCGGTTCAAACCTAAATCTGGTGGGCTCAAATAAACGATTGGTTGACCAGGCCAACATTGACTGTCAAAATTCTGGAACCACCATGCGGCTACTCATGGGAATCCTGGCTGGTTCGAAAGGTCCATATGTCCTAACCGGCGACGATTCCTTGATGAGACGGCCTATGGAAAGAATTGCAA
>JAZDKD010000383.1:0-4158 GCA_043803345.1 Pseudomonadota bacterium | reverse complement strand
GGTCTTTCCTGCTCCGTTGGGGCCAATAATTGATGTTATCCCATGATTGACGCACAGAGAAACCCCGTTTACAGCCGTCAACGCTCCAAAATGCTTGGTGACGGATTTTGTTTCGAGTATGGGTCTGTCCGCAGTTTGAACTGTCATGAATATTTCGCATTCATCAGGGATGTATTGAAATTCTGGTAAACTTGAGTCCCTCTGTAGCCACAAAAAGCCTGGTTAAACCATCAGGCAATTTGCATACAACGGAGCTACTGGAAACAGGACACATATCAAGACGGTGCGAGCCGTTTCAATCAAGAAGCGTTGTTCAATTTTGCAGCCAGATCCTGAAAAAAATTGAGGGATTCCGGGTTCATCATAGAGTCCACATTTACCGCTTTTTCTATGGCTACGCCCGAAAGAATCTTCTTCACTGGGACCTCAAGCCTCTTTGAGTTAAGTGTCTTGGGGACCGACGATACCTCATAAATCTCATCTGGAACGTGTCTGGGCGACAGGGCGCTCCGAATAGCGTTCCTGATCTTGTTTTTTAACGTCTCGTTGAATTCCAGGCCTTCTTGGAGCACTACAAAAAGTGGCATGATATACTTGCCGTTTGAGTTCTCAAAACCTACTACCAGGCTTTCGGTGATCTCGGGAAGCTCGTCAACGACTCCGTAGATTTCACTACTCCCCATCCTGACTCCCATTCTCTTGAGAGTCGAATCCGATCTGCCTGTTATAACTGCGCTGCCTCGTTCCGTGATCTTTACCCAGTCACCGTGTCTCCAAACACCTGGAAAAACATCAAAGTAGCTTTCAATGTAGCGCTTGTTGTCTGGATCATTCCAAAGATAAATCGGTAGAGAAGGCATGGGTTCCGCAATGACCAATTCTCCGACCTGGTTGATCACTGGATTGCCGGTTTCGTCGTAAGCTTCGGCCTTCACACCCAGGCATCTGCACTGAAGTTCCCCAGCTCGCACAGGGAGTAGCGGGCAAGACCCGAGGAATCCAGTGCAAGGGTCTGTTCCACCGCTGACAGAGGCGAGCAGTATGTCCTCTTGGACAGATTCGTAAACCCATTTGAATCCGGCTGGGGCCAACGGTGAACCTGTCGAGCCCACCACCCTGAGCGCAGAGAGGTCTCGTTTTTCCTTAGGTAGCAACTTTTGATTCATACAACTTGTGATGTATGCTGCGCTAACCCCAAACGCCGTAACTTGAGCTTTTTCGGCAAGATCCCAAAGAACATTCATGTCGGGATATCCGGGGCTGCCATCGTAAAGGACAGACGTTGAACCCAACAAAAGGCCTCCCTGCATGATGTTCCACATGACCCATCCTGTTGTGCTAAACCAGAAAAACGAATCCCCAGGCCTAACATCAACGTGCAGCCCAGTGAACTTGAGAAACTCGATTAAAATTCCACCCTGACTATGGACCAGCGGCTTCGGCAGACCAGTGGTTCCCGACGAGTATACAACCCACATGGGGTGGTTAAAATCAACCTGTTCATAAGTCAGTTCGGCAGTTTCCTTGATGATATCGTCCCAGACGATGGCGTTCCGAATCGGGTAAGAATCCTTTCGCGGGTTTAGATACGGCACTACAATAGTGTGTTCCAGGGTTGGAAGAGACCTTTGCAAAGTGGCTACAGTTTGCTCGCAATCGAATTTCTTTCCGCCATATTGATAGCCGTCAACAGCGAAAAGCACTTTTGGTTCTATCTGACGAAATCGGTCCGTAACGCTGCGGAAGCCAAAATCGGGTGAACAGCTAGACCATACTGCTCCAACGCTGGCGCATGCTAGGAAGGCTGTGATAGTTTCAGGTATGTTGGGTAGATAGGCTACGACCCTATCTCCGCATTTTACGCCCATGTTGCGTAGGGCTGTCGCAACTGACGCCACATTCTTTTGAAGGTCGCGCCACGATATTTCCGTGAGAGGTCGGATTTCAGATTGAAATTTTAATGCAGGCGTCTCAAGATTGGCCCAACGAAACACCTGTTCAACGTAATTCAATTTAGCTCCGACAAACCATTGCGTTCCAGGCATTTTTCTTTGAGAAAGAACCTCTTGGTATGGCTTTGAAGCCAGAATTCCGTTAAATTCCCAAATTGATTCCCAGAAATCTTCCAGATTTGTTACAGACCATTTCCAAAGATCTGGATAGGATTCAAAATTCAGTTTCTTGTTTTTTGAAATGAACTGAAGAAAACGGCTGATATTGGCTTGACTCTTAAATTCACTAGAAGGTTCCCAGAGGAGATCGCCCTCCACCACATTTGTGAAACTCATAGATGTTAACTCCCTGTAAGATCTATTGGGTCTACGATCTGACCGAGAACTTTACGACTTTCTCATTGAGTAGGAATTATTTTGCTTTTCGCTTGAAACGCCATTCACGCCAACTGGCATTTCAGGGCAATATCACATTCTCCTGGTGCGTTGGAAACAGTAGTATAAAATGCGTCGTAGTGTCTAGATAAAAAATAGCTCTAAATGTCAATCAGGAACGTCCATGAACTTCCTGTGTTCACATTGAGAATTCTTTTGGGCGCTGGTTATCCTTCTTTGTCGTTCCTGACGCTCCAATTTTGGGATCATGCAAATTTTGGTAATAGAACGATTTGACCCTGGACAAGGCACACTGTAGACTCGTATGGGAATTGAGTCTGTCCCAGCGCGGGATATCACAGAAAGGCGCAGACCGATGAAAGGTAAATTCACCATCGTCTCGTTATTTATTATCATGGCCGTCTCATTAAATGCGGGAGCCGAATCGCCTCTATGAAGAGCGCAATATTACAGCTTCAGGTCACGAAACCACCGACACGGATCCCGGGATAGCCACCAGCAAAGGAGACTATTCCCTTGAGGCCTATATTCTCTCACGGGACAAATTTCAGGTCGAACTTCTGGCCAGCCTGGATAAGGTTCCCGAATGCGGGGCTATAGTGGTGGTGGCGTTTCCAAAGCCAAAGAAGGGTTCAGGTTTCCCGGCGAGAGTATTTGCTATTCTACCGTAGGAAACATTTTGTGCTAGACTAGTATAACGTTTCATAACTAGCTTATCATATTAAACCAGCACTTCGTCTAGCCTGTATTTCCAACGGAAGATAACAGGGCATTCGTTAATTTCTTTGATGTATTTGTAAAGCCTCTCAACCAGTTCATCTTTGGATTGCACACGCAGACTCCTGAGAAATGAACGGGCCATCTTGCTGAAAAAGATTTCTACCATGTTCAGCCACGATGCGTGTTTGGGAGTGAATACGAATTCGAAACGACGCTGTCGGCCCTCCAACCATTTAAGGGTTTCCTTGGAGACATGGGCTGAGTGATTGTCCATTACCAGTCTGATCTTCCAGTCATCAGGATAACGCTGATCTATTTCCTCCAAGAATTCAATGAATTCCTGACTTCGGTGACGATCCCTTACCAGAGCGTGAACGTGGCCATCATGAAGGTCAAGGCCAGCCATGAGACTGACGGTGCCAAGACGTTTGTATTCATAGTCTCTTGCCCAGGTCGAGTACTGGTGCGGTACAGGCGGAAGGTCCGCAGCGATATTTGAAATAGCCTGAATTCCAGGTTTCTCATCATAGGATATGGTTGTCTCGCGTCGATTTTCATCCTTTTCTGGATTCTCACGAAATACTTCAATTTCTTTATAAACGACCAATATCTGAGCCATCTTCTCTTCAAAATCTGGGTCCCGCCTCTCCAAATAGTAAGAGGTCTTGTGGGGCCTCACATCATGTTCTTTGAGAATTCTCTGAACAGTGGCTTTCCCTGCTTTCCGAAGGGAAGGATGACCGGCGGCTTCAGCAGTCTTACGCACGTGCTTGGACAGTTGACTACGTGTCCAACTTTCAGCGGCATAGTCATAATCCGTCGGTTTTGAGCAAGCTATAGAGACCAACCAGACCTTATCATCCGCGGTTATTACATTCGGTCGCCCCGGTCGCCTTAAGTCCCTAATGTCGACCTGAATCCCAGCGCACAACGCCTTGTTAATACACAATAGCACAGTCGGCCGACTCACTCCGATACGTCGTGAAATTGAACTTTTGCTCTCGCCCTCATGGTAAGCCAAAATAATCTTGGCCCTTGTTACCTGGTCATAAGGCGCAGTCCGTGAAACGCTTAACTGTCGCAACGTCTC
>JAZDKD010000382.1:0-11252 GCA_043803345.1 Pseudomonadota bacterium | reverse complement strand
AAGCGAACGATGACCTTAGGTTCGGCCCAACCTTTTAATTCAAAATGATGATGAATCGGAGCCATGTTGAATATCCGTTTTCCGGTGGTTTTGAATGAGGCTACCTGGAGAATGACTGACACTGCCTCAATAACGAATACCCCACCCGCTATGGCTAGGAGTATTTCGTGCTTTGTAACCACTGAAACCGCCCCCAATAATCCTCCTAAAGACAGCGATCCAACATCGCCCATAAAAACTTCAGCAGGATATGCGTTGTACCATAGGAAACCCATACCAGCGCCCAGCATAGCCCCACAAACAACACAGAGTTCGCCTGATCCAGGAATGTACGGAACCTGGAGATACTGCGCCAGTTTGAGGTGTCCAGCGATATAAGCGAAAAAAAGATAGGTTGCGCCACATATCATCACAGGGCCTATCGCTAGCCCGTCAAGGCCATCAGTCAGATTGACGGCGTTTGACGCCCCTGCTATCACAAGAGCCGCAAATAAGGGGTAACAGTAACCTAAGTCGGGCTGAACATTTTTGAAGAAAGGAACGGCAAGCGTCGTCTTGAATGAAGGATCCATCCAAAGGAAGATCCCGACCAAACATCCAATTGCTAATTGAAGAATAAGTTTCTGTTTACCATTTAAACCCTCCGAACTTTCTCTTCTAATTTTGAGATAATCATCAAGAAAACCAATTGCTCCGTAAGACAACGTGACACCCAGAACCACCCAAACATAAATATTGTCTAGGCGAGCCCACAACAAGCAAGAAAATGTCATTGCAAAAAGAATTAAAACACCACCCATCGTAGGGGTGCCACTCTTTTTGAGATGTCTTTGAGGCCCATCTTCCCGGATCATTTGACCAATTTGGAACTCTCTTAAATAATCAATAAGCGGCTTACCCAAAAGGAAACTTATCATTAGGGCAGTCAGTGTCGCCATAATAGCCCTGAAAGAAATGTATCTGAAAACATTGAACAGACTTAAATTGGCGCTAAGAGGGTAAAGAAGGTGATACAGCATTCTTTACATCTCCTTTTCAATTCGATCGGCTATTATTTCCATCTTCATGGACCGCGAACCTTTTACCAGAATCCGTTCAAATTTTCCGACCGAGTCTCGAATCAATTTCCAAGCCTGTTCTTTGTCTTGAAACAAATGAATTGCTTTTTCGTCTCCACCTGAGGTCAAAAAGCCACGGGCAAAATAAGAGCCATAACTTCCTACGAAGATAATCATATCGAGACCTTTTCTTGCGGCTATTTGGCCAAGACTTCTATGGAGTTCAGACGAATATGCTCCCAGCTCCATCATGTCCCCGAGAATAGCGAGCGTAGAGCATTTGCTCCCGTTTTCAACGAGAGTCTCGATCGCAGCTTTCATTGAAATAGGGTTGGCGTTGTAATAATCACGAATGAGTTTTCTGGAACCACCCAGATCGAAAACTTCCATTCGCCAGGCTGGGGGCTTGAACTTTTCTAGACCAAGCCGAATGTTTTCATTACTAATTCTCAATTCAGAACAAACCGCAAAAGCTGCAAGGGCGTTACATATATTATGTGAGCCCAAAATGTCCCATGTAATTTTCATTCTGCCCGGAGGCCCCACTATTTCAAATGAAGTGGGGTTGCCGATTTTGATCTTTTCAGCTCTAACATCGCCTCCATTTAAACCGAAAGTCATGATTCGACTGTTCGATTCTCTCGCCCTTTTGTTTAACAAATCGCAATCTGAAGGAATTATACCCAGACCGTCGACCGATAAGGCCTCAACAAGTTTAAATTTTTCGTTAGCGATATTTTCCAATGTTCCAAGCCCTTCCAAATGCGCCAACCCCACTGAAGTAATGACAGCGATATTGGGGGACGCCGCTTTTGCCAAAAGGCTCATTTCACCGGGTTGATTTATGCCGGCTTCTACAATTGCAAAACTGTCCTGGGGTCTTATGTCCAAAACTGTCATAGGCAAGCCTATGAGATTATTGAGATTCCCCTGGGTTTTCTTGAAAGGAAGACTTTCCCCCACTATTGTTCCTATCATTTCTTTCACGGTAGTTTTGCCGGAGGAGCCTGTAATTGCGACCAAAGGGATTGGATATGTTTCACGGTGGGCTGATGCAAGGTCAGTTAAAGCTCGGAGGGTGTCCTGAACTTTTATCAGAACAAGCTTGGAGAGATGAAAAGGGATTTCAAAACGAATATCGCAATTGATCAGACTTCCTCCAGCGCCGGCGTTCAACGCCGGAAGCACAAAACTGTCGCCGTCAAAATTCTTACCTTTTAGTGGAACAAAAAGATCATTAGCTCTCAATTCTCTGGAGTCTGTGCAAATTCCATCAAAGAAACTTTCGATGTTGCCCTGACATAAACGGCCTGAAGTGGCTTTTAGAATGTCTCTAACTTTATATGGCCCGGCGTTGGATCTCATCTGTTAAGCCCTTAGTTCGATAGTTACGGCGTTTGAGGGAGTGTTTGCGGGATTACCAGATTTCAGCCCATTTATTATTTCCAAAGCAACCGATCGATCATCGAAAGGATAGCGGACTCCTTGTATTTCCTGATAGGTTTCGTGACCTTTACCTGCCAGCAAAAGGGTGTCTCTAGGCTGTAGCCTTTTGATAATCCATTGGATAGCCTGCCTTCGGTCAGGAATGACAACATAGGTTTTCGCTGCGATACAAGAATGCTTCGAATCGGGTAAAATCTTCTTAAACCCTGACTCTATAACACCTATCTCAATTTGTTCTATTATGGTGAGTGGATCCTCAGTTCGAGGGTTGTCGCTTGTTATGACGAGAAAATCACTGACCACGGCGGCTTCCGAGCCCATTACCTGTCGTTTAGTCCGGTCTCTATCACCCCCACATCCCATAAGGGTGATTAAACGACCATCTGAAATCTGTCGTAACGCCTGTAATACGTTTTTAAGAGCGTTCGGCGTATGAGCGTAATCGACAAATAGTGAGCCAACATTGGACTCAATTGGCTGCAATCTGCCCGGAACTGTTTTCAAAGATTCGACGCCTCTTACGACCGCTTCTGTAGGAATTTGTAATATGACACTGGCGCTAACAGCCGAAAGAATGTTAGAAAGGTTGAAATTGCCCACTAATTCGGATTTTATTGACAACACTCCATTAGGAGTGTGAATGCTTGCCCTGATCCCGCTGATGGAAACTTCCTGACTCAAAGGATGGATGTCGGCTAATTCGTTAAAACCATATGTAATTGACGGTAAGCCGATAGTCTCCTGCGCCAACCTTGATCCGTATAAATCATCAAGATTTATTATCGAGCACGTCGTAGATTTACTCGAAACCGGCAACAGTTCGTCAAAAAGAATTCTCTTTGCCTCAAAATAAGAGGCCATATTTTGATGGAAATCCAGATGATCATGGGTGAGATTGGTGAATATTGCCAGGTCAAAAGAACATCCGTCCAAACGCCGCAAGAAAAGACCGTGGGATGAAACCTCCATAAGAACATGCGTAACACCTGCAAGCTTCATGTCAGCGAGCATTTTCTGGATGTCAGAGGCCTCTGGGGTAGTATTGGAAGCGGGAGTTTCAAATCCGCGCCATCGGTGGGATATAGTGCCAATGATCCCGGGAACAAAATCAGCCTCATTTAGAATTGATTCCAGCAAAAAAGTGGTCGTAGTTTTTCCATTCGTCCCTGTGATTCCTATTAAGACCATTTGCCGGGAGGGGTGGCCATAAATCAGATCGGCAACGGGTCCGAGAGCTCTTCTCGAATCAATCACCCGAACCCAAGAAGTCTTGTCGATATCAAAATTAGTAGGTGGATTTTCTTCAGCAATTATAACAGACGCTCCGGATTCAGAGGCTTTGTGGACAAAATTGTGTCCATCTGTTTTTTCGCCTCTTATTGCGACAAATATAAAGTTATGTCCAACTTTACGGCTGTCGTAAGTTATGTCCTCGACGCAGGCTTCCACGTTTCCCCAGACCTTAGGAGTTTCGAGGCATTCAATGATGTCGGCAAGAGTTAAACTCAATATACTCCTCCGGAACAGGAGACCTTTATTGCTGCGCCTTCTCTTATTAAATCGCCAGGATTAGGAGTTTGGCGCGCCACATGACCAACACCCTCAATAGTTAGGTCACATTTTATTTTGCCGCAGATGTCCACAACCTGCCTTAGATCTGATCCTTTGAGGTCGGGCATGACCCATTCACCGAGCATTTTACCGGCTCTTGGTTCTGAATCGGGAATAACGGACGAGACAGGTGCTTGCGCTCCATCATTATTGTTAGCCAGTTGGCCATTTGTGCAAGGAGTGTTGCCGGATAACGCCAAAATACCTTCCGCTATTTTTTTAAATACTGGAGCCGCCACTTTCCCACCTGTTCGGTCATTTCCCGCCGCAGGCTCATCTATTATAACCAAGATAACTATCCTGGGCTTGGTGCTTACGATAGCGCCCATAAAAGACATCAGGAATTTTTCCTTTGAATAACCTCCAGAAGAATCAGCCTTTTGGGCGGTTCCGGTTTTTCCAATTATGTCAACCCCGGGAATGGCCGCTGCCTTGGCTGTCCCTTGCGTTACGGTTTTGCGAAGGATGTCCACCAGAGCAGCCGATGACTCCTCACTTATTGTCCGTCTGAGAAGTAATGGCGGATTCTCAAAAATCTTTTCCCCAGAGGCATTTGTAATTTTTGTCAAAAGTCTCGGTTTGTACAATTTCCCACCGTTGATAGCGGCGGCGAATCCTACGGTTAGTTGGATAGGATTCACACTTATCCCCTGACCAAAAGCCATATTGGCTTTGGTTAGAACAGACCACCGGTTTGGGGTTGGAAGCAGGCCCGGCCTTTCTCCGGGGAGATCGACATTGGTTAGTGCTCCAAAGCCAAAATCTTTCAACATATGATAGTATTCTTTTTTCGTGAGTTTCTCAGAAACCTTGACTGCCCCTATGTTACTGGACTTGATAAGTATTTCGTCGAAAGTAAGATTTTTGTTAGGGCTTACGTCATGAATCTCGTGGCCATTGTAACGATACAACCCATTGTTAACGAAAAAGATTTCTGATCTGTTGACTTTACCCAAATCTAAAGCGGTTGCGGCTAGGAAAACCTTAAACGTGGAACCTGGCTCAAATATATCAGCGACAGCTCTATTCCTTCTTGAGCTTGTAGCCGAATGTTCAAAAACGTTAAGATTATAAGTTGGGCGGACCGCCAAGGCCAGAACTTCGCCTGAATCAGCGTCCATGGCTACCACTATGCCGCTTTTGGCGTGTTCGCGATTAACCGCTTCTTCAAGCTCCCTTTCCGCTATGAACTGGATATTCCGGTCTAGGGTTATATGAATATCGTTGCGTTTGGTTGTTTGTTCCGAGGTGGTGAAAATTATGGGTCGCCCCAAATTGTCTTTTTGAGCGGTGATAGGAAGAGGATCGGTTTTCAGTAATTTGTCGTAAAAGAGTTCCAGTCCCTCAAGACCATTCGAATCAACCCCGGCAAAACCTATTGTGTGAGCGGCAAACGTTTTTAGAGGATAAAATCTCTGATATTCAGGATCCGTGTATATTCCTGGCAGGTTAACCTTTCGAATTTTCTCGGCGACAAACGGGGAAACACGTCTTTTGATCCAGACAAAAGGCTTGTCTTCTTCAATCTTTCTTAAGATCTCTTTTTTATCCATGTCCAGGATTCTGGAGAGACTGTCCGCAATTTTAATTCTTTGAGTTTTATCTGAAAGTTTCCGAGGACGAGCATAAACGGAATCCACTTCTAAACTCGCCGCCAGTTGCTCGCCGGTTCTGTCGAAGATGAAACCTCGTCTGGCCTCGAGATGGATGTTCATAGTTCTTTGTTTTTCAGCTTTTTTCTTGAGACTCTCGGATTCAACAACCTGAAGTCGATAAGCGCGTGCAATCAAAGTAATCGCTGCGACGCCAAAAACGATCGCCACTAGCGATATCCGAACAACCATCCAGTTAATTGACAGTTTATTTCGGAACATGAATTATCCTACCTACCGACGGTAACCTTAGACCTTGCTTTTTGGCCATTTTTTCTAGCTCGACTGGAGACTCCAATGACGACAATTCAAGACTGAGTTCACGAGCACGATCCCTAATTTCCTTATTTTTGGTCTGCAAGTTTGATATCTCATAGCCCAACTGAACCTGGTCCATCCGTGTCCAGACATTGAATAATCCCATTAAAAGCAAAACAAGTAGAGCAAGAACCAAACAGTATGGAGCGAAGCCTCTTAATTTCGATGGAGCCGAAGTTTCTTGAACGGATGATTCCCTCTCCGTGTTTGATCCACTTGCTATGGTTGAATCTGAAGCTAGTTTTTTCCATTTCGCGGCCTTCATTTTTGACAATTCACAAAAGCTCAATAACTCGCATTTTGGCTGATCTCGACCTTGGGTTAGAAATTCTCTCTTCAGAAGATGAACGTAAAGGCCGAGGCGTCAAAATTCGCCATTTTGACTTGTCTCTGGCCAGTTCTTTGAAAGCCAATTTTACCATTCGATCTTCAAGTGAATGGTAAGAAACTACACACAATCGACCATGCTGTTTCAAAAGATTAGGCAATTGTTCAAGCCCCTTTTTCAATTTTCCAAGCTCATCATTGACCGCTATCCGCAAGGCCTGAAAAACGCGGGTCGCCGGGTGAATCCTACCTTTTTTGCCCCCTAAAGCTCTTAAAACAACATCCGCAAGATCACCAGTAGTTTTGAGTGTTCCTTTGCTTACGCCTTGCTTCAACCTTTGGGCTATCTTTTTGGCTCTTCGCTCCTCGCCGTATTCTGAAATTATTCTTTGAAGCTTCGATTCAGAGGCGCTCTTGAGAAGATCCTCAGCCGATTCTCCGATAGATCTGTTGAATCTCATATCTAGCGGGCCTGAAAATCTAAAGCTGAACCCTCTGTTGGGGTTTTCGAGTTGATCCGAGCTCAAACCTAAATCCAGAACTATTCCGTTCAGTTGACCAATTCCCATCGAGTCCAATGTCAAAAAAGCTTCATGGTAACCCGCGTGCCAGCATCTAAATCGTTTCCCATAATGTTCCAACCTTTTTGTAGTCTGATGAATTGAATCTTCATCGATATCAAACCCTAACAGAATCCCATCAGGACTCGCAGCTTCCAGTATCGCTTCAGCATAGCCACCAGTTCCCAGTGAGCCGTCCATATAAACGCCTCCAGCTCGGGGAGCCAAAAATTCTAGGACTTCTTTTAGCAGAACTGGTTGATGCAATACTTTTCTCCGACATCCATGGTCCTTAGGAATCGAACTTAGTGGGCAAAAGATGTGATTCTACAAACACCATGGGAACTTTCCATATTTGTGTTTCGAGTATAAAAACTTAATCTTATTGCTCAACAGACTACAGTGTGTTGCCACACAGATAAACATAACAATATATATTATGCCTTAAGACAAGATTATAAAGTTATAGTTGATATGTCAAGCGATTTTTTACTTGATATTTTTAATCCTATTATTTATAATTACAAGTTTTTTTACACATATATAGTCAATTCAAACATCTTTGTCTTGAATATAATTGTAAGCCTTTGACCTTTTTTGCTCTTGACGTTGCGCAAAGCGATCAATATACTTGATTCGGGCCGAAGTGGTGGAACTTGGTAGACACACCATCTTGAGGGGGTGGCGGGCGAGAGCTCGTGCCGGTTCGAGTCCGGCCTTCGGCACCATCCCGTTAACAGTTATCCCGGTCATGTTTGACCGGGTTTCTTGTTTAATTCATATGATTCATTCGATGCCAAGGCAAATCCGTATTTTGAGTTGGAATGTCAATGGAATAAGGGCGATTCATAAAAAGGGTTTCCTTGAGTGGCTCGACCGTGAAAAACCAGACGTGCTTTGTATTCAGGAAACTAAAGCGTCCCCCGTCCAATTGACCGAAGATTTGTTGAACCCTGTAGGATACACCTCATATTGGAGTAGCGCTCTTCGTAAAGGCTATAGCGGAGTAGGGGTATATTCAAAATTTCCGGCCCTGAATGTCGAACATGGCATGGGTATAGAGGAATTCGACGAGGAAGGCAGATTCATCAGAATAGATTATAAAGAATTTTCCCTAATGAATGTCTACTTTCCAAACGGGAAAATGAATAAGGATAGGTTGGATTTCAAATTGAGATTTTACGACGCCTTTCTACGTTACATTGAAAAGTTGCGAGAGAATAATTCGCCAATAATTTTCCTTGGAGACGTGAATACCGCCCACATGGAAATTGATCTGGCAAGGCCAAAAGAAAATTCAAAAGTTTCAGGTTTCTTGCCTATTGAACGAGAATGGATCGACACAGTTATATCAAGGGGATATGCCGACACATTCAGAAAGCTAAATGGAGACAGTATCCAATATAGCTGGTGGGACATGAAAAGCGGAGCTCGGAGCAGAAATATAGGCTGGCGCATAGACTATGTGTTTACCAGCCCAGATCTTGAAAAGCTCCTAAAAAAGGCATTCATAATGACGGAGGTTCTAGGATCCGACCATTGTCCGGTCGGGATAGAACTAGAGACGCAGATGGATAGTTGATCTGCGTCCCCGGTTTGGATTTGAGGTGTGGGAGCGCAACGCTATCAAATAGAATTTTGCAACAAGTTCTAAGTAATTCAATTTTCAAGGGTTATACGAGCCCTGGTATCTTAACTCCGCTTTCAGCAGGTTTTATAAGACTGAGAGCGTGTTTATAGACAAGTTGCGTGTCATCCGAATCTTCGACTATTATACAAAAACTATCGAAACTCCTGACGAAACCTTTAATTGAACTACCTGATAAAAGAACCGCTTCAATTTCGATTCTGGCTTTGCGGACCTGATTCAAGAATTGATCCTGAATATTGAAATGAGTTTTTGGCATTTAAGCGCCCCCTAATATTTAATCCCTCGAGCGAAAGAATTTTCAATTTCTTGTCCACTCCGTGGGGAAAATCCCGGACCGATTATTAATGTCCGAGAAAGTTATCAACCTCAACCCCGATATTCGAGATTTCCTGAGGATCAAACCATCTTACATCGGGCTCAGACCTAAACCAAGTCATCTGTCTCTTGGCATAATTGCGAGTATCTTGTTTCATTCGTGAAGTTGCTTCCGGGAGGCCCGTTTCCCCGAAAAGAACCATTGCTGCGTGACGATATCCAATTGATTGCATAGGTTTTAAGTTTCTGTCATATCCTCTTTGATATAAGTCCCTCACTTCATCCAGTAAACCTTTGTCCATCATTTGATCCACGCGAGCGTCTATCGATTGATAAAGCTTTTGACGTTCACGATTGATGCCCAAATAAAGAATGTCGTAAGGGCAGTCCCTCAAAGCGTGTTCTTCATGAAATTTCGTTATGGATTTACCCGATAATTCAAAAACTTCCAGCGCCCTGATGATTCTAACTGAATTATGAGAACCTACATTCCGCGCTGCAACAGGATCGACCACATTTAACCTGTGAAACAAAGATTCAATGCCTTCTTTTTCCTGAATATCCCTGAACCTTTTTCTCAAAACTGGATCAGCCTTGGGAAGTTTGGCTATACCACCCTTTAATAATCTAATATACAAACCCGTTCCGCCAACTACAAGTGGAACCGATGCTTTTTCCACAATTTTTTCAATGGCGTCTCTCGCTTCTATCACAAAATCACCAGCTGAGAAATATTGATTCGGAAACCTGATATCGATCATGAAGTGCGGAACCTGTTCCTGCTCTGAAACAGTAGGTTTGGCTGATCCGATATCCATGAACTTGTAAACTTGTATAGAATCGGCTGATACTATCGCCATTTTTCTATTACGCGCTAACGCCAAGGCTGCTGTGGTTTTTCCAGAGGCGGTGGGACCAGCTATTATTATTACTTTTTGTTTCATGAAATTACTTCTGAAGTCGTCTTAGGCGATTCTCCGTAAGACTTCACCAACCAATTAATCCAGAACCATAGGCAGATGAAGCAGAAATATCTTTTAATTAAATAAGTTATCCATGAATGAATAATCCTGTGGCCCATTCGTTTCTTTTGATTTCCCGAATACATGTCAAATCCATCTCTGCCAGATTTAGAATTAAACTTGTCCACTGATCTTTTGTGATTCCCGACAAGATGAATCCCTTTGTGAAAAGTCCCGCAAGCTTTTCCAAATTACCCATCAGAGTCATGAAATCCAAATTAGCCGCTACCAAATCGTAAGAACCTGAAACTTTACCAAGATCCAAAACTTCGATGGCGATAGAATTCTCGAGTCTATTCAATACAGCGTTTTTTACCGCCGAACTAACTGCCACAGAATCGCAATCTATCGCTTTTACAATTTTTGCTCCCAGTCTTGCGGCAGCCAGAGCCAAAATACCTGAACCGCAACCTACATCAAGAAAACTAAAGGGTTTCTCGGCAGCGACAAGATGGTCAATGGCTTGTTCCAAAAGGACCAAACAGCTTTGAGTGGTTTCGTGAGTTCCCGTTCCGAAAGCTTCCGCAGGTTCTATAACCACAACGAGTCTTTGAGTGGACTTTTTAGGCAGATCCCAGGGAGGGGCGATTATCAATTTTGAGCCGATTTTTAATCTCTTGAACCTATCCTGCCACGCCACAGCCCAATTTTCGCTTTTGAGAGGCTCGGTAAAAACTTTAGGTTTGGGGATTCCAGGAAAAAAGATCTCAAGGTTTTCCAAGAAATCAAACAATTTCTTTTCTAGAAGATTCCACTCTAAGTTTGGGAAATAAGCTGTAATATCAGATGCTTTTGTGTCAGTATCTTCAGTCAGACATCCCCTGGACCCTATATCTGAAAGAAAACTTGCAACAGAGTCGGCAGCGCAGTTTGATACGGAAATTCTAACTGTAACCCAATATTCAAACACAGGTAATTCAATCCTTAAGATAATTCAACGCGTATAACCAACTTCATAACCTCTTTAAATTATCAGAGATTAGTCTTGTTCGCTAATGTTTTCATAAGGGAGGATCTGATTTCGGAAGCCATCAAAGCGAAAAGATCTTCAGAGAATTACAAACCAGGAGGGAAACAATAACATTGGGAAGGATATGTGACGATTCAAAAGTGTCTTGCTGGCGCCTCGAATAACCTGAGATTTGAGGCGCTCACCAAAACCACTTCGAGAGAAAAATGTATCAATTCAAAGACTTCATGCATTGCTGCGCTTGCTCCGAATATTGACGGAACAGCTGCCTCATCTGAGTCTCCATCTGGCGATTTTGATCATATTGCTGAAAAAGATTTTC
>JAZDKD010000381.1:0-3811 GCA_043803345.1 Pseudomonadota bacterium | reverse complement strand
TGCTGGTAACGCCGCTCATTCGATTTTACCTTTGGAGCGTTGGTCAAGCGCCGCTTTTGGTTTGATGCTCCCTACTTTAGGACATGCCGTTGGCTGGCCTATCGCAAAAGGTGGGTCTCAGGCTATCGCTGATTCCATGGCGAATCTTTTGGAGAGTCTTGGGTGTGAAATGAATCTTGGGAAAACAGTTTTGTCGTTGAATGATCTTCCTGATACATGCGCCATACTCTTTGACGTAACACCAAGACAGTTGTCCGAGATTGCCGGGTCAAAATTGCCAAGCTCCTATCAAAAACGACTTATTTCGCACATTCACGGTCCGGGAGTCTTCAAGATGGATTGGGCTTTGGCTGGCCCTATACCCTGGAAAGACCCAGCCTGTTATCTCGCTGGAACTCTTCACATTGGCGGGACTTTTGAGGAAATAGCAAGAGCGGAGAGTGACGTGGGGAAAGGAATAATTCCGGAAAAACCGTTCGTGTTATTATCACAACCGAGTCTTTTTGATCCCAGTCGCGCTCCCGAAAGTATGCAAACGGCTTGGGCGTACTGCCATGTTCCCAATGGATGTCCCGTAGACATGACCAGTGCAATTGAAGATCAGATCGAACGATTTGCCCCAGGATTCAGGGACTTGATTCTTTCCAGACATTCGATGTCAACCAAGGACATGGAGGCATACAACCCCAATTACATCGGGGGCGATATTGCCGGGGGGTCTCAGAGCTTCGAGCAAATTTTTATTAGACCTTTGGGGCGATGGCGGTCCTACTCTACACCGTTAAAAGGAATTTACATCTGTTCATCCTCAATGCCTCCCGGGGCAGGCGTGCATGGAATGTGCGGACATCTTGCGGCGAAACTGGCATTACGTGAAGTGCTGTGATTTAGCCGAGGTGAGTTGGCAGCTTCCGGTCTTATTTAATTTTTTCCAGATCCTTCGGGTCAATGATGGCGCCTTCGTCGAGACGCTTTCTCACAAAATTGAAAACGGCCCTGTCCTGAGCTTTGATTGATTCAGGTCTTCTATCGAGGCTTTTCATTACCAAGCCCAGTCTGGGATTACCGAGCAGATCCTGTTTGCGTCGTTCCAGAAAAGCCCAATACATAGGCGTTAACGGACATGTCTTCGAGGGATCAAGTCGGCAACTGTCGCAAAAATTGCTCATTCTGTTTATATAATTGGCGCCGGACACATATGGCTTGGTCGTCATAAGCGGGCCCACAGCGTAAGTTCCCATGCCGAGAACATTTGGCTCCACCACCCAATCATAGGCGTCGGTGTAGGCGAGCCAAAACCAATCTGTTAACTCTCTGGGGTTTACGTCTAAAAGGGTTGCAATATTCGACAGTATCATAAGACGTGTGATGTGATGACTGTAACCCTCCCGCCAAACGTCACTCACAACTGCGTCGAGGCATGCCATACCGGATTTGGCGCCCCAATAAGCCATAGGTAGAGATCCGGTCGCTTTCAGCCAATTTGGGCATGCGCCGCCGGGCGGTTCAGACTCGTTCCATTTTACGGGCCACTTTTTTTGAGCCCAGGTCCGGTAGCCTCCATCTCCGGGAAAATTCGTTAAGGGGAAAACGGTATCTCCGATGACTCTAAACCCATCGGTTGTGGTGTGCGCGTGCTTGACAAACTCCCTCCATCCTAGAACCTGGCGTATGAACCCTTCTTTACTCTGTATTGGTATGTCCAAACCCACCACTTCGGCCACTACCCTCGATGGCAAAAGACGATGGATGTTAAGAAGTGAAGAGATCCTCGTATGGAAAAGCCCGGAAGAAATTGACGACATGGCATCTTCATAAGGGCCAAACCATTCCAGGCAGTTGTCCGTGGCCCAGGCCCACAGGTTTTCAGCGTCCGATTTGGTTGAAGGTAGATTATACAGGTTAAGGCGCCCGGGATGATGGGAGTAGTTTTTGGCAATCAGTCTGCCAACTTCCTCCTTTACAGGCGTCATTGGGAACCCCAGTGGTTCAGGAGCGACGGGCAATCCTCTCCAGGGTAACCTGTTGGCAGTGTCATGGCTATATTTGCCACCCATAGGTTTGCCTTTGGACATCAGGATACCTGATGTTTTGCGAGCTTCCCTGTAAAAAGCGTCCATGCGCCAAGACGGACCAGGCTTTTCGACACGATGCAGGAGAGATGAATCCGTAAGCCAGCCTTCATGGTCAATCATGCGGATCAGACCGAGCTTAACCAACGGCTCAAGATCATGGCGCAATTCCCATTCAGCAGGTGTCATGACTCTGACAGGGCCAATTTCTTTTGCCAGTGGTTCAATCACATCCCGATACGGACCGCTGGCCATGACATACTTGACCACCACCCCTCTTTCCGCCTGTTCAAGCGCAAAATGGCGCATATTCGATATAATGAGCGCCAATTTCTGTTTGTGATAGGGCCTTCGTTGAGCCTTCCACGGATTTTCGATCATTAAAATGCCAAGAGTTCGAGGATCTTCCACACTCAAAGGCCCTATTGAATCCGTGAGCTGATCGTAAGGAACAAAAATCCATTGACGACCATTGTGATTTGACTTGAACTGGTTTAGTAAGTCCAGAAATACACTCACAGGATTCTTTCTCAAAAGTGAACTTTAGCCAGCCCCATTCTAGGACGTGCGACGCTGAGCCGCAACACCAAAACCTCAGAATACGATGCTGTTAGTTATCCATTGACGTGGGGAGCGTTGAGCGCAGATGTGCTTGAGGTTTATATTTGGATCAAAAATTGTGATAAATATACATCGTATAAATCGCGCCTTTGAAAGAGTGAATATAAAATGAGTAAAACCAAACAAATACTGGGACTTGTGGTAAGCCTGGGATTAGTCTACTCTGTGGCCTGGCTGGGCGGTTTTTTTACCAGCATGTCCCTTGGAGATTGGTATCCTTCCCTGAACAAACCGGCATGGACCCCCTCGGGCACTACTATAGGGCTCGTGTGGACAGTTTTGTACGCAACAATGGCAATAGCCGCATGGATTGTCTGGTTAAGTGGCGGCCTAATTGAACAGCGACGTCCACTGGGGATTTATGCTATCCAGCTTTTTTTGAACGCAGGATGGTCTTTTCTTTTTTTTGGGATGCGAAGTCCTGGCCTCGCCCTTATTGAAATAGTCTTTTTATGGATAGCAATTCTTATGACATTGATTAGTTTCTGGAGAGTATCACTAACCGCAGGTGTGTTGATGATCCCCTATTTAATTTGGGTCAGCTTCGCCGCTTTTTTGAATCTGCTGATCTGGCGTCTCAACTGACAATTGAGCCTCATTAATTCTCGGTAACATAAGTATTGTTTTGCATCGAAGGTACTGCTAATATCATTTTTGTGTGATTTATTCACGCAAATTAGTTTTAAGACCACCGAGTGCTGACATGCTAATAGCCTTTAATGTCAAAAACTTCAGATCATTCAACGATACCGCCTCCTTTAGTATGGTAGCGGCCAATCTGAAATCAAAGAATAAGCGAATCGACGAGGACAACTTGTTCGCTGTGGATGACGCTCACAGGTTGCTCAAATCGGCCGTCATTTACGGCGCAAACGCTAGTGGGAAAAGCAACCTTATCAAGGCCTTGTCATTTATGCGTTTCTTTGTACTGAAGTCAGCCAGCGAATCTCAGGCGTCTGAACCCATCCGTGTGGACAGTTTCAGGCTCAGTACAGAAACTGAGGCCCATCCGTCGGAATTTGAAATTATTTTCTGGTGCGACAAAAAAAGATTTCGGTATGGATTTGTAGTCGATCCCCAAAAGGTACATCAGGAATGGCTCTATCACGTTCCAAACC
>JAZDKD010000380.1:0-5587 GCA_043803345.1 Pseudomonadota bacterium | reverse complement strand
ACCGGACATGGTTGAAGCGATAGATCCACACCTTCTCAATATACTGGTTTCCAGCGCAATGGCCGGGGCAATGTCATGGAAGCTTCCAACATGGTATCTCGGCCTTCCGTCGAGTGGTTCTCATGCGCTCATAGGCGGTTTAGTGGGAGCGGGAATAGTTGGCATGGGAATCCAGTCCATTGTAATCGACAGTGTCGTTTCAAGCGTTCTGTTACCGCTTCTCATGTCACCCATCCTTGGAATTTTCCTTGGCTACTTCATTTTTTCTTTGATACGAACAATCTTCAGAAACGCCCACAGAAGATCCGGTCATTTTTTCGCCATCTTGCAAAGACCGGTAATGGTGATGCTTGCTGCGAGTCACGGTTCCAACGACGCTCAAAAATCCATGGGTGTGATCGCAATACTGCTGTCAGCGAGAGTTCACCAGGTTGAAGCAGGTCTTGCGCTCCCTGATTGGGTAATCTACAGCTGTGCCGCCGCCTTGGCGCTTGGACTGCTCGCTGGAGGGTGGAGGATTGTCAAAACTGTCGGGTTCGGGATATGCAAGATGGAACCGGTTCATTCGTTTGCGGCTCAGTTGTCTTCCGCAACGATAATCCTGGGCGCTTCCCTCATTGGAGGTCCAGTAAGCGCAACTCAGGTGGTAGGTTCGTCAGTGCTGGGAGTGGGGGCCTCACGCAGGGCTAGCGGAGTCAAATGGTCCTCGGCCGCTACGATTGCCTATGCGTGGCTTTTCACCTTTCCGGCGTCCATGCTTGTTGGGGCTCTTTTTTGCAAGTTGTTGACCTGGTTATTTTATCCAATACGCTGAGGTTTTAGTTATGGCCCTTTGGAAGATATTCGGCAATAAGCGTGAGGTCGATTTTTATCAACTTCTGTTGGAGCAATCCGAAAAGACTCTGCTAGGTTGTAGAGCCCTTGTCAGGTATCTTGACAATACTTCCGACCATGAAGAACTGACGCGACTCGAACAGGAAGCTGACGATATAAGACGAATCCTGATCGACGAACTTAACCAGACATTCCTGACTCCTATGGATCGGGAAGATATTTTCACGCTGTCCCGAGCCATCGACGACGTTATTGATCACGCGTACAACACCGCAAAGGTAATGGAAGTATTTGAGGTTACCGCCAACGAATTCCTCTTCAGGATGGCTGAACTCCTGGTAAAAGGCGCTGAAGAACTCACCAACGCCATTAGACATCTCAAGAAAAACCCTAATGTCGCAATTGGATATGTTATGCGGGCAAAACGACTGGAGAATGAGATGAATGACGCTTTCCTGGCGGCTCTCAACCAGCTATTCGCCGGAAATAACGTAAGATTGATGCTGACTTACCGCGAGATTTACCGTCACTTCAACCGAAGTGCGGACAGGGTTGATGAAGCAGCCAATATCATCAGCGACATAGTCGTAAAAATGGGTTAAGAAAGAGTCCCTCCCACCGATTCTCTTTTAGAAAGCAGCATCTACAAACATCGCAATACCGGCAGTTTTTTACTTCACAGGGCTCTGGCGGGTTACGACACTTGATTGTCCACACCCACCTCAAGAGACATCTCGTTGTTTTGGTTGGTATAACCGTCCAATTTGTCGATAAAAGATGTGGAGACCGACCGATCGGAGTCATGACCTTGAGACGCAAGCAATAAGGCTCTCCGTCTTTTGGCCTCGGCGATGGTGTGCCTTGTCACGATACGCCTTTTCCCCGCAGGTTGCTCGCTGCGAGTCTGAGCAACCGCCATCTTCAGGCAGTCATGAAGTTGGAATTGACGAACCGGTTTCGTGAGATACCCGGCAAATCCTTTTTCCTCGAGTCTGGTTGCGTCTCCCCTCCTGCCAAGAGAGGTCATCATCACAAGGACGACATCCCGCATCATGGGATCTGTCTTGATTATTTCCCCAAGAGTCTCGCCGTCCATTTCCGGCATTTGCATATCCAGGATGGCTATCTCATAGGGATCCCCTGCAATTACAGCCTCCTGCATTTTATCCAGGGCGGAAGAACCGCCTTCAACAATGTCGAATCGGCATCCCCATGATTGAAAGTAAGCTTCCAGAAGACGACGGTTTGTGGCGTTATCATCAACGCCAAGAACTCGAAGACCGTTGATATCATGGACTTCATCAGAAATTAGAAGCCGTGGTATTCGTTGCTTCTCAAGAGCCGTGGTAAACCAGAATGATGAACCCTGATCTAAGTTGCTCTCCACACCAATCTCCCCTTCCATCAATTCCACAAGATTTTTCGATATGGACAGTCCCAACCCTGTGCCCTCATAGTGTCTGGTGTCCGAAGCGTCGATCTGGGTGAAGGGAGTGAACAGCGATTCGATTTTATTTTCCGGGATCCCTATTCCGGTGTCATTGACCGTGAACTTGAGAAAAGCCCTTCCGTCGAACTCGTCAAGAGATTCGACCCTTACCGAGACTTCTCCCGACAGTGTGAACTTCACAGCGTTCCCGATAATGTTTATAAGGACCTGTCTGATTCTGCCGGGATCACCCCGAACGAACGAAGGAACATCCGGGTCAATCAAACAAACGAGTTCGAGATCCTTTTCCTGAGCCTGCGCCGCCAACAGGTCGGACACATCTTCCAACGTGGCCCTCAGATCAAAGTCGATTGTTTCGAGCGTCAGTTTCCCTGCCTCTATCTTTGAGAAATCCAGAATATCGTTGATTAGCCGCAGAAGAGCTTCTCCCCCGCCTTTCACTATCTCTGCGTAATCTCGCTGAGTGCTGTCGAGTTCAGTGTCGAGCAAAAGATCTGTCATGCCTATCACACCGTTGAGGGGTGTTCTGATCTCATGACTAACGTTGGCGAGGAACTGCCCCGTAGCGACATTCGCCGCCTGCGCTTCTAGGGCGAGCCTTTCAGCTTCCCTTATGGATTCCCGCAACAATTCGTTAGTTTTCTTAACCTCTTCGTTGGCCATTTGAACGGCTGCCTCGGATTGCTTTCGTTCACTGATGTCCCTGAGCCCAGTAAGGATGAAATTCTCTCCGGCCTCTTCGAATCTTTTTAAAATCACTTCCGCGTCAAAAGTTGTCCCATCGGAGCGTGTAGCCTTCCATTCAAAAATCTGGTCTTCACCCTGAAGCGCTTTTCGCCAGATTTCAGGCATTGTGTCGGTCCTGCTCGCCGGGCCGGGAAGCTCCCTTTCGACCGTAGTGGACATTATCCGTTCCGGCGTCATTTGGAACAGGCTCAGCATCTTGTCGTTAAAGCTCACCACTCGCCCAGTGGCGTCCTGAACCACCAGCGCATCGTGGGCTGAATTGAACACATGCCTCAGCCTTCTCTCTGAAGCCTTCATTACGACCTTGGACTCAGCCGACCTTATCTGGGCGCAATGAAATCCGGCAAGCAGCATTCCAATGACCAGTGTCATAAATATAGGAAACATCCTGCTTAGACCGACACTCTTGACCCAGGATCCCGACCACACATCCATTCCAACCACCGCCAGGACCTTGCCAGGCGTTTCCGGGTCCATAAGGGGCGTGAATGCGCTGACCCATGACCCCCAACGGTCGGCGTAAGGCCCTATGGTCATCTTGTTTCCATTCTGAAACAACGCCTTTATTGACGGAGGGGCATCCTGATAAACCCATCCTGGAGGGGAGAAATCTTTGGAATCCATGGGCTCGGAATCCATAAGAAAAATTACCATCCCGTTCTTTAAGCCCAACATGTAAATGAACCTGCATGCAGGAGCGCTTGAGCGAATCCTGCTGAACTGATTCTGAATATCGATGTAATCCGGTGATTCAACATCACCGACATCTCCGCGTAAACGCCGAAACCTGTCAAGATCCACCCCGCCCGCAACCATCTCTGCCTGAACAGTAAGACTGTTCCGAAGATGTGTGTCAGCCCTTCGACCGACAATCTCCGTAACCGACCAACCTGCCAGAACAGTCACAACCATGGCGGCTAAAAACCTCTTGCCTGTAAAACCGGAGCGCAGATGTTCATTTGCGTTGATTGATTCGGCGGCTCGTTCTGAAACAAGGTAACCCCAGACTCCAAAAGCCATGGCAGCGCAGGACAAGGCTCTCAAGAACTGAACCGGAAAGTGGAAACTCGAAAGGAACCATCTTTCATTAAAGGATGACGCGGGGAAAAATGAAGCTTCAGCCGGGAAAAGCCCAGCCGTGACGCCAAAAAAGATTGTGGCCCCACTGGCGACTTTGAGATAAAGGGAACCTTTTGACGTCGCGCTGGAACTTTCGCGGAAAAAGGCGATAGCCACAATCAAGGACCCTGAAATTCCTAGCGAATACCTACACGTTGCGAAAATTCCCGACATACCGTCCAGAGCGCCTATACATCCCAGAAACATGATCGGATAGTATACCCAGGGGCCAAGATCATTGCCTTTTCCCTGGATGGTTGCGCTCCTACGACCAAATTCCACCAGTGCGGCAAATGAACCCGCCATCAGTGTCAACCGGATCACCTTGAGGAGAAAATGGTCGGGCAGGCTCAACGCCATGATCTCCATCATCTGGTAGACTGCGTGAAGAGCGCCGAATAGCGCCATCCACAGGAAGGGTAGACGTTCATTGCCGCGCTGGGCCATAATCGCGCAGATCAATGCCAGCACTATGCAACTCAGCCCATGAACAAAAAGTATGTAGTCGAGCTGTAGGATCATCAAATTTAATGTCGTATTTTTATTAGGTATTTTAAAGGCTACATTTCAAATACCTACCCTCATAACTTGATCTTGTATATTCTATATGAATCATACTGTCTATAATCTTTTACATAAATATATTATTATTATTGATTTTACAGTGTAGTTAAATTTTACTTGCCTGGCATATTCAAGATTTATGGCCAATTGAAAGCTAATAATGTAATAATTGAGGCGCGGTCCCCCGCGTAAATTTAATTGTCTAGTTTGAAACTGACGACACGAGGAATCTTCGCAATGCCGAAGACTGATCAGGAATCCCGCCGCTACATAGATTTTATTAGAACCGCTCCCCTGGCGACCAAATTCATAGTGGGCTGTCTTTTTCTTCTGGCGTCAGCGCTAATCGCAACCAACGCGTTGATGACTTACGGTGTCCCGTGGCTCGGTTTTCCCGGAATCTACACCGAAGAGAGACAAAAGGTTGTCAGTAATCTTGAGCTGGTGGCTGATCTCAAGAAGGAGAGACTCACACTCTGGGTACAGGAACGCCGGGATGACATAACCATACTAACCGGGTCCGAATTTGTTCAAAGCGCGACCCAGCAGATACGGGAAGCCTTTCAAAACTCATCCCGGGACGGAAAACCAATCTCCAGTGTTTTTGAGCACATTTCCAGGGAGCCCGCGTTCATTACCCTTGAGAGTTACCTCAAGGACTGGATCAAGTTGAAAGAAAGCTATTCAAAAATTAGAATAGTTGATCCTGGAACCCGCATGATAATGATTTCGACTCAGAGGGAGGACCTCGGCGTCGAGCTTTCCGACCTGCCGTCATTTGGCTCCCAGAGGAACCTGGACAACGACATCTGGTTCCAGTTGAGGAGAGACACCGATTCGGGCAAGAGTGTCCTCGCCATATCGTCCCCCATA
>JAZDKD010000379.1:0-4298 GCA_043803345.1 Pseudomonadota bacterium | reverse complement strand
TTTCTTCATATTTGAATCTGTATTTGCCTCCAAAATAAAGATCTACGGTCTCACAATACCAGTGTGTGGTCATAAGGTGGTCGAAGAAAGAGGCTTCTTCCACTCCTTTCTTCATCATCAACATATATACGATAATCTTTTTAAGGAGATCGTTTCCGATCCTTGTCTTGTTCTGCAGGAACGCCTTCAGCCGTCTTCTCGTTTTTCCCAAGGCCGACGCCATGTCTGTAAACGGCCTTCCATGGCCGGGATACACAGCCTTTACCTCAAGTTTCTCCAGCTTTTCCAGGGATTCTAACATAGAAAAACAGGCTCGGCTGACCTCCACTCATACAGTCATTACGGCCATGTCGTTTTCCCAAAGAGTGTCAGAGGATATGAGTAGCTTTTCTTTTTTGTTGTATAGGACTATCCCGTCAGCCGAATGGCCGGGTGTATAAATCACCTCAAATTCATGGTCACCAACCCAAAAGGCATCTCCATCTTCCAGACCCGTGGCGCAGTTGAAGAAGGAAGCGTCCTGATTGTAATATCGCCACCAGGTAGACCAATCATCCTGTGCGCTTATGAAATGTTTTCCTATCTTGTGGAGCGCTATATCGCACGAAGACATGTCCTGTATGATTTTGTTGCCCCCTATGTGGTCACAATGGCAGTGTGTGCTCAAAATTAGTTTGGTGTGGGAGATATCAACGCCAAGCCGCTTGATAATATCTTCGGTTGTCGTGAAATCTGCGACATAACCGGTGTCTATGAGTACAGGCGCTTCGGACCTGTAAACGAAATGATTCGCATTCAAATATCCGCGTTGAATGAAAAACAGATTTTCCATGATCTCAACAGGTTTCATGCGACATCTCCCCAATGCAAGGTGAAACATCTTTACCTGATCCAATGTGTCCAACCAGCGCCCTGCAATAATCAAGGATCATCGTTGGGCCGAATTCAAAGGATTCATTGATCAGGTTTAGCTCCACTTTGATAATTTGATGCGTCTCCAGGATTTCTGTCGGAAGGTCCACTGGAACTTCCGGCGAACCCCCCGGTTCTGTCCCTGTATATCCAGCCCGTACCATGCCTGTCGGCGGACCCGGCATGACTACCGTCACGTGCCCGGTATTCCCTCCGATATTCGTCCCCGGACCACGATCCAGCATAACCGCCATCACGGTCCCTGTAAATCCCCTGTTCTCAATGACCAAACAGCTATTTCAGTAAATGAAAACCGGTGGAGTGTTCTCGACTGCCTTATCAAAGAAATCAGGGAAGGGTGCCTTTCCAGCGCCCCAACTGCCATCTACCTTACTCACCTCATCGAAATGTTGGGTCTCCGCATTCAATATCTTCAATCCACGATACATGCCCTGGCCGGAGGTCAAATAAAAACCGACCCCATTGAACAATAAGCCAGAAAGATCTGGCCTGAGAACTAGGCTGACATACACGATTGTTTAAATTCCCGGCCACATGTCACGCTGCAATTTCCGGAATAGGGGGGTAACGCCCCCCAAAAACACCAAAAATCCTCCATGACATTAACAGGAAATTTTATCATGAACATTTACGTCGTCACGTCCGGAAACTATTCCGATTATGGGATTCGGGCAATATTCTCAACCCGTGGTAAGGCCAGGGGTTTCATAAAAAGGGAACAACGAAATGCCCGGTACGAACATTACATTGGCGACGATTACCGGATTGAAACCTGGGAGGTTGATAAGCCCCTGGAACCAAAAATCCCGATATTTTTTTGTTACTATTACCCTGAAAATGATTCCTGGAAAGTAATCGAAGAAGACGCTAAAGACTATTCTAATGACTTTAACCGGATTCACAAAGAGCCGGATTACGGGGAAACTTACGGTTATGTTTATGGGGTCGAAAAAAAGGCCCCGGATAAGAAATCCGTTCTCAAAATGGCCAACGAACAAATCATGCAGTTCATAGCAAAGGAACCGCCGGCCGATGTCTGATTTTCAAGGTGGGACCCTTAAAAAGATTGTCTCAGAATCCGGCAACTCGAGCATTCAAAAACATCAATAACCAGCCGGGTTAGTCTAACATCTTGTCCTATCACAGGGGCATATTATTGTATCGAAATATTTAAAAGCGTCGAAAAATCCTGAGACCGAAAACTGGACCTCTGGACATATGTATTAGGTTAATTTATGTTTTGCCTAAGTTGCATATGCAGGACTTCATGGAGTCAGTTGTGTGAGTTGGTGAAAAGTAAATTTGGCAGGTCGGGAATGCTCGAGAACCTTTAAGTCAAATGAAAGCTTCCGTGGATACGTGCCTAACGACTCTCTAGTATTGGCCGACCCAGGTGACCTAAGGGTTGGAGCATATCGACCCGGGCAATCCGATGTAGTGATTTAGGTGTTGGATTCATCAAACAAAAGAAATAATTATGTCCGTCATGAATCTAGAAATCATCGGTATTAGTCTTGTGAGAAGGCTTTCTGTCAGCCCTTAGGGTTTGTATCAGATGTCCAAATCAAATCTATTTTGAGTGCCCACAGGATACTGCTATGTTTTCGATGATAGGCTACAAGATCTACGGCATTCTATTCGAAGATAGCCGGAGTGTTCTGTATCGTGGCGAGAGGGACAGCGACAACAAACCGGTTTTACTTAAAACTGTTCAAAGCTCATACCCCCGCTCGTTATTCGAAGTGTCAATAAGGAACGAGTATGAAATCACCAGTAAACTTCAAATTGACGGCGTTCCAAAACCATACGAGTTGGTAAGGCACTCGCAGGGCTTGGTCATGATTATGGAGGACAAGGGAAGTAAGCCTTTGAGGACATTTTTGTCAGCTAAGAAAATGGGACTCCAAGATTTTCTCCAACTCGCAATTTCCCTTTCAGACATCTTATTTGAGCTTCATAATAACAAAATAATTCACAAGGATATCAATCCGAACCACATTTTCTTCAATCCTCAGACTAAAGCGGTAGAACTTACTGGGTTCGGCGCCGCTTCGCTCTTGTCTTTTGAGGAATCACGTTTTCTAACTCACGGTTTCGTGGAAGAAACATTCGCTTATGTGTCTCCGGAACAGACGGGCCGAATGAATCGCGTCCTTGACTATAGAACGGATTTCTATTCCCTTGGCGTTACCTTTTATGAAATCCTTACGGATCAATTACCGTTTCGTGTAAACGATCCTTTGGATATGGTTCATTCCCACATGGCAAGGGAACCGGTGAGGCCAAATCAAATTAACTCCTCTATACCTGGGGTTCTCTCCGATTTGGTAATAAAACTTATGGCGAAGTCGGCTGAAGAGCGTTACCAAAGCGCAGCCGGGCTAAAAGCTGACCTCAACAGATGTCTGATGCAGTTCAGAAACAAAGGCTCTGTTGAGGGATTTGATCTTGGCAGCCAGGACTACACTGAAAACCTTTCTATTCCACAAAAGCTTTATGGCCGAAGCAAAGAGTTAAGTGTTCTCCATCAAGCGCTCGAGAAAGCCACGGCCTGGCGAATGGCTTTAATTATGGTATCTGGTTTTGCAGGCATCGGAAAGACCTCCCTGGTCAGGGAGATGCAAAGCGCTATCGCCAAGGCAAATGGATACTTCATTACGGGCAAGTTTGATCAACTCAAACGGAACATACCTTACGGCGGGATAGTTAAGGCCCTGCAACAACTGGTGCTTGAACTGCTTACTCATGGCCGTGCCAGACTTGAGCAACTGCGCGAAGAAATTCTGAATGCCATGGGCAGCAATGCGCAGATTATTGTTGACGTCATCCCCGAGATTGAACAGCTAATAGGCGGCCAACCACCAGTAATGATCTTGGGGCCCGTGGAAACTCAAAACCGTTTCAATCTGGTCTTCCGAAACTTCATAGAAATTTTATGTCATAAAATTAAGCCCTTAGTTATCTTCTTGGATGACCTTCAGTGGGTAGACACAGCCACACTCAAGCTAATAGAGTTGATGGCCACCCACAACGAGAACCAAAGCCTCTTGCTCATCGGCGCATATCGGAGTGAGGAGGTAGATTCAAGTCATCCGTTGACGATATGCCTTGAAAAATTGAAAAAAATCTCAACTCCTGTAGGACAGATTCATCTCAACCCTCTGAACCTGAATGATGTCTGCCACCTAACATCAGACACCCTCAGACAGAGCGACGAAAACGTAAGGTTACTCGCGGAATCTGTGCTTCAAAAAACTTATGGAAACCCATTCTTCGTAAAGTTCTTTTTGTCCAGTTTGCACCAGCTAGGATTGCTCACTTTCAGCAAAAATAAAGAGAAATGGCAATGGGACTCAGTTAAGGTT
>JAZDKD010000378.1:0-2396 GCA_043803345.1 Pseudomonadota bacterium | reverse complement strand
CACTCAACTATTCGAGAAAAGCTGGATTAACTCCATTGAGCTGAGCAACAGATTTCCGGATTGAAAAGACTCGCTGACGTTGTCCATTCAGACAGAGGAAAACTGGCGGGACATATAGGCCACGCTGGATCAAGAGGAAGCGCTTCAAATAGGCAAACGACTAGCAGATGATGGCATTGACGACATTGAAATAAGCGGAGGCAGCGCATCGTCTCCCAAAAATCAGGGTCCAGTTCGCACAAAGATAGCTCAAGATATTGACGAAGCTTATTTCGACAATTTAGCAGCCCAATTCAAAGAAAAGGTCAAAGCTGCCATTATTTTAGTTGGAGATCTCAGATCATTGCAAAAGATTGAGAGGCAAAAAGCAGCGTCTGAAAATTCATGAAGCAGATTTCGGACAGTGATTCATTTCGATGCTTATCAAATACTTTATAGTTACCGATTTCTAAGTTTGTGTGTCGGCTACACACATATTTTCTACTTTCAATTCTGATAAGTGAGGTGCGCCTTGAGTCCAGATTTCCAAGAAAAATGCATTAAATCCGATCAAAAGGTTAAGGACAGCTTAGCCAAGCGTCCCGAACGCAAGACTGAATTTACGACCATCTCTGGAATACCCCTGAAAAGGGTTTACTGGCCTTGGGACACAACCGAATTCGATCTAGAAAATGATCTAGGCATTCCAGGGAACTATCCCTTCACGCGGGGCGTTCAGCCTACCATGTACCGAGGTCGCTTCTGGACGATGCGACAGTACGCTGGTTTCGGTAGCGCAGAGGAGACAAACTCACGTTTCAAATACCTCATTGAGCAGGGACAGACAGGTCTATCAGTTGCGTTCGATCTGCCCACACAGATTGGCTATTCGTCGGATCATGAACTTGCGGCCGGAGAAGTAGGCAAGGTTGGAGTCGCTATAGACACGGTCGAAGACATGAAGCTTCTTTTCGACGGAATAGACCTAGGCGTCGTTAGCACTTCCATGACAATTAATTCCCCTGCGGCCATATTGCTTGCCATGTACATAGTCACAGCTGAAGAACAGGGATCTGATATCTCTAAAATTCGCGGGACCATCCAGAATGACATTCTAAAGGAATACCCGGCTCGCGGGACCTATATATTTCCACCTCAACCATCAATGCGAATCATCACTGACATTTTTGCATTTTGCAATCAGCGCGTCCCCCAGTGGAACACAATCAGCATCAGTGGATACCATATCAGAGAAGCCGGTTCCACAGCCGTTCAGGAAGTGGCGTTCACTTTGGCCAATGGCGTCGCCTATGTGGAAGCCGCAATCAAGGCAGGCCTGAATGTTGATTCTTTCGGTGAGCGATTGAGTTTCTTTTTTAACGCGCATCAGGATTTTTTTGAAGAAATCGCCAAGTTCAGGGCTGCGAGGCGCATGTGGGCCAGGATAATGAAGGAACGCTTTGGAGCAACCAACCCAAGAGCCATGATGCTGCGTTTTCACACCCAGACGGCTGGATGCACACTGACTGCGCCTCAACCGGAGAACAACATTGTACGCGTCGCATTTCAGGCTCTATCGGCAGCCTTGGGTGGAACCCAGTCGTTGCATACTAACTCAAAGGATGAGGCCTACGCTCTTCCATCACAGGAATCAGTTCAAATTGCGCTAAGGACTCAGCAGATAGTTGCATATGAGACAGGAGTCGCTGAAACAGTTGATCCACTTGGAGGATCATATCTTATTGAAGCGCTTACCGATGAGATTGAACGACTTGCTACTGAATATATAAAGAAAATTGACAATATGGGTGGCGCCGTCAGGGCTGTGGAATGTGGTTTCATAGAACAGGAAATTCAGGATTCAGCATACAAATTTCAGAAAGCTGTCGAGTCTGGAGACCAGGTTATTGTCGGAGTAAATCGTTTTCAGACAGGTAGCGCTCCACCTAAGGGTCTGCTAAAAGTTGACCCGATGGTTAGAGAGATCCAGATCCAAAGATTACAAAAGATTTATGCCGAGCGTGATTCCGCGGCGGTAAAGGATTGTTTGAATAAGCTTGAAAAAGTAGCTCAGGGAGATGAAAATATTATGCCGCTAATCCTAGACGCTGTACGAAAAAGAGTTTCTCTAGGTGAGATTTGCGATGTCTTGCGTCGGGTTTTTGGTGAATACTTGCACGCATCCCATTGTTGATTAAAAAGTAAATTTGGAGTTCACTTTTAATGAGTAAACCGAGGTCTTCAGAGACTGGTTCTTCAGAATCAGTCTCTATTTGGTTTGAAATAAAATCTTTCTTCACTTCCGTTAGAACCACAATATTCCTTCTGTTCGCAATTGCCATAGGAGCTGTCTTCGGTACAGTAATTCCTCAGGGTGAGTCTCTTGATCAACTAGCTATTTCGGGAAATTCCTTCCT
>JAZDKD010000377.1:0-3673 GCA_043803345.1 Pseudomonadota bacterium | reverse complement strand
GAAAAGAGGTAACTGAAAGTGCAAGTTGAGAAAACCAAGGCCGCCATACTGGTGGAAAATAAGAAACCATTAGTGGTCGCGGAAATAGGTATGCCGAAAGAATTGAGTTTCGGTCAAGTCCTTGTAAAGGTACAATATAGTGGGATTTGTGGGGCCCAGATCAACGAGATTGAGGGCGCTAAAGGGCCTGACAAATTCCTGCCCCATTTGCTTGGACACGAAGGTGTAGGAACCGTCCTAGAGGTTGGTACGGGGGTAAAAACAGTGAAACCGGGCGATACAGTTTGCATGCACTGGCGCCCAAGTGATGGGCTCCAGTCAGAAACTCCAAAATACGATTGGGATGGCAAAACCGTGAATGCAGGATGGGTAACCACATTCAATCAGCATGCCATAGTGTCGGAGAATCGTTTAACGACTATGCCAAACGATATTGATCCGAAGCTTGTTCCACTCTTCGGGTGCGCGATCACTACAGCCGCAGGCGTTATAAATAACGATGCAAAGGTAAAATTCGGCCAGTCCGTGGTAGTGTTCGGGATTGGAGGGGTTGGACTCAATATTGTTCAATTCGCAGAGATGGCATCTGCTCACCCAATTGTTGGCGTAGACATAATTGACGCTAAACTGGAAATGGGCAAGCAGTTCGGAGCTACCGAATGCTTCAATTCTTCAAAAACACCAGATTTTCAGGCCAAGATTCGTAACATTGTTGGTCCAAATGGCGCAGACTTAGTGGTTGACACTACAGGGAATCCTCGAGTAATCGAGGTAGCTTACGAACTTACTCATGCGGACGGGAAAACCATACTTGTGGGCGTCCCAAAAAAGGGAGACAAAGTTTCAATCTACACTCTGCCGCTCCATTTCCAAAAGGTCCTCTCTGGTTCTCATGGGGGAAGCGCAGAACCACATAATGATATTCCACGACTTATAAATTTGTTCAAGGCTGGTAAGCTCAAGCTAGATGGACTAATTACCCATGAGTTCAAACTCAATGAGATTAATCAAGCCATCAATTTGGTGCAAAGCGGCGAGGCCGGACGAGTTCTTGTGGCGATGGAATTATGAAAAGAGTGCGCCAACAAGTTAGCAAAGGTAGAACAAGAGAGCCACAATACAAAATCCTCTTCGATGTGAAAAAGGAACATGGCATTTCTCGGTTAGGGCTGATGGTAAATGAATCCTGGAACCAAGACCCAAAACGGACTCTGTTTACCTTAGCTCGCTACAAATTCGTGGCAAAAATGTTAACTGGTCGTAATCGTGTTTTGGAAGTTGGGTGCGCTGACGCTTTTGGTACCCGGTTAGTTCAGCAGGCGGTTGGACATGTTACAGCAATAGATTTCGACCCAATCTTCATCGATGATGTTAACGAAAGAAGTAACCCAGCTTGGCCAATGGAGTGTTTCGTTCATGACATGCTGGAAGGTTCCGTTCCTGGGACTTATGATGCAGTATATCTCCTCGATGTGCTAGAGCACATTAGCCCAGAAGAAGAATCGTTTTTTATTCAAAACATCCTAAGTTCCTTGGACACAAATGGTGTCTTTATCGTTGGGATGCCATCCCTGGAATCACAAGCCTATGCATCTCCTCAGAGTAAGGCAGGCCATACGAACTGTAAATCTGGAGATGATTTGCGAAAATTCTTAACCTTATGGTTTCATAATGTCTTTATTTTTTCCATGAACGATGAGGTAGTACACACAGGGTTCTACCCTATGGCGCACTATCTTTTTGCCTTGTGTTGCGGGAAAAAATAATTCGAAAGTAATTCATTAATACCAAGGAAAAGGCCTCAACATTAATAACTTCCTTAGAGTTTTTCAAAACCAGTTTTAGTAAATTAGCTTATGAAAGAAAACAAGTTCAATGGACAGCCAACCGTAATTATAATCGGATCCGACGGTCTTATAGGTTCGAGCTTGGTAAGATCTTTCCTCACTCAGGGGATCAGAGTTATTGGGACGACGCGACGTCCTTATAGTGAAAAAAGATTTCAAATCTCTTTGGATTTGTCCAATTCAGAACAGATTGAATCTTGGATTCCTCCAAGCGATGTCAATTTGGCAATTCATTGTGCAGGTATAACCAAAATTGTGCAGTGTGATAGCGATCCTTTAGGTTCATTCACAGTTAATGTTAAAAATACCACCAAGGTGGCCAGAAAACTTTTTGAGTCCGGCGTATTCCAGGTATTCTTGTCAACAAATCATGTTTTTGATGGTTCCAAACCGTTCCGCAGTCATGCTGAACCTACTTGCCCTGTAAATGAATATGGGAAACAAAAGGCGAAAACAGAGTTACACTTTCTGAATCTAGGAAAATCTGCCATTATCAGGTTCACTAAAATCATAGGCAGTTCCGATAATCTATTGGGTTCGTGGGTGACCTCACTGAAGCGAGGGCAGCAAATTCAACCATTTATCAATATGTTTATGTCACCAGTACCACTTTCTACAGCGCTAAACGTACTCAAAATGATTTCATTTTCAGGCCTGACTGGTATTTTCCAGGTGTCTGGAGAGCGTGATATTTCGTATGCCGAGGTTGCCAGGATGGGAGCAAGGGCCATTAAAGTATCTGAAGATTTGGTGACACCAATTCTTTCAACTGATGCAGGATTTAATATGGTCCCTCCCGAGAACACAACTTTGAACACAGACAGGCTTCTCGAAGATTTTGGAATAAGTGTTCCATCTGTCCAATGGACATTATCAAAGGCTTTTCTGTCGCCGCAAACTCTTGCGGGGCAATCTTGAGCTATTTTTTGTCATCATTGGCTGAAACCAGAGAAACAACCCTAACAAAATTATATCCATCAGGACAATCCATGAGAAGAAAATCTTGTCCAGACGAATTTCAATGCTTGTTGTGTGATTCAAATACGTGTTTCATCACAAAGACTGGATTGCAAGGCGTGACCTCGGATCTGCGACCTTGGCCCAGAAGTGGCGTTTTTGCGGTATGTTCAGATTGCGGCCATGTTCAAAAACTACTGAATCAAGACTGGATTGATGATGTGGAACGGATTTACAGCAGCTATGAAATGTATACCGTTTCAGGAGGTCAGGAACAAAGACTTTTCGACTGCGGTCTTCCGTTGCCGCGTTCTATGAAGCTACTAGAAAACCTTGTCCGGGCCGTGGAATTACCTGACGAGGGGAGACTCTTAGACTTTGGTTGTGGGAATGGAGCTTTCTTAAAAAGCTTTTCTCAGTTTCTTTCTGGATGGAGACTCAGTGGCTTTGATATTAACGCGAGATTTGCCGACGCTCTATCCGAGATAGAAGGTTTTGAGGGTTTGTATACTGATTCTCTTGAACAAATAGCGGAATGCTTTGATTTGGTTACGATGGCTTACGTTATCGAACATCTGGACGAGCCGAAAAAAATCTTAGAGAGACTTAATAAACTCATCAAACCAGAAGGCGTTCTTTTCGTTCAAACTTCATCATTCGAGGAGAATCCTTTCGACTTGATGGTAGTAGATCACTGTTCACATTTTTCGTTGCCCACGATTTCTTTTCTTGCCTCAAGGGCAGGGTTCAGCGTTGTCAGCGACACTCGGGGATGGGTTTCAAAGGAACTAGGGGTGATTTGCGTTCCAAATTCTAATGGGAATTTTTTGTCTCCTAGTCCAGATTTTATAACGAACCAACAATTGCAA
>JAZDKD010000376.1:0-2116 GCA_043803345.1 Pseudomonadota bacterium | reverse complement strand
ATCAATATCTAATGTTGGGTGGCTGCCATTAGTTCTGTTTGTTTTATTACCACGATTAATATCATGAAAATTCAGACAAACGCGCTCTATCAAGCAGAAGCAATATCACTGCTAGAGAGAATCGACTCCGAAGTAGCCTCTCTAGTTTATCTGGATCCGCCTTGGTTCTCGACTAATGGCGACTTATCGCGCGCGGCCCGAGCTGACAGCTTGAAGGAGTATTTGTTATTCATATCGAAAATTGTTCAACAAACTCACCGAATATTGTCGCCCACAGGATGTGTTTTCTTTCAGGTAGAGCCTTCTATAAGTAGTAATTACATTCGCATCGTACTTGATCAAGTCTTTGGGATTGACAACTTTAGGGCTGAGTTTGTTTGGCCCTGCTCACGCAGGCAGTTTGCCAGAGACCTTGCTCCCAATCATGAAGTTATATTCTTCTATAGCAAGTCGGATACTTTTACCTACAATCCTCAGTTCAAAGCAAAAGAGCAGGAGCACTTTGTCTCTGATCAACAAGGCAAGTACATATTGCACACACTCACATCTCCTGTCGTTAGGCCAGCACTAAGGTTTGGGTGGCAAGGCTTTATGCCGCCCCCTAAACAATCCTGGAAGTTTTCGCGAGAAAGACTTGAGCTTTTGCTAGGTGAAGGCAAAGTTGATTTGTCAGGAAAATTCCCAAGACTGAAGGTATATCAAAACGAAACGCAGGGAGTCGAAATCGGCAGTTTCTGGGATGAGATATCCTCTATTGTGCCTATATCTGAAAGAGTCGTAGGCAATACCCTTGGTCAAAGACCCCAGGCTCTCCTGGATAGAATCATCAGATTGGCATCAAATGTTGGGGATACGGTGGTTGACCCATTCTGCGGTGCTGGGACAAGTATGGCATCAGCCCACACGAATGAACGCAAATGGATTGCTGGGGACATCTCAGAATCGTGTTACATCGCTTCAAGAGATCGATTGGAAAAACTAGGATTACGCGCATCCATAGACTTTTTTATCGGAGATGAGAGCGCCCTGAGAAACAAATGGAATATCATTCCATTTTACTATGCACCCTTGGTGATTCCCCAGGAAATTGCTGTAAATCCATTGATAATCACTGAAGGCAGGACTGACTGGAAACACCTTAAAGCGGCATACACTCGCCTGAAGATGCTAGAATATTGGAGAGACTTTGATGTCGAATTTCGCGAATACGAAGAAGACATGGGTCATGATGCGCTAGAAAAGCTGTGCCAAAACTTGGCCAGGGTCTCTCATCCCAGGAAAATTATATGTATCTTTGATAGCAATATTAAAGCCATTGTTTCAAAGTTCTCAGATGTAGAGAACAACAAGCCATTCCGTTCTTGGGGTAATAATGTCTATTCCCTTGTTTTGCCGGTTCCAAAACATAGACCAGATACAGATGGGGTTTGTATTGAACTCTATTACAAAGATGATGAAATAATGCGCCAGGATAGCAATAAAAGACGTCTCTTTTTGAGTACCGAGTTTAGCAAGAAATCTGGAAGACACAGCCGAAACCCGCTGCTAATTTATCGCGACTCTAAACGGCTTGAGAAATCCAAGTTATTCATAATTGACAATGATGTGCTTGATAAGCACGATGTGAATGTGGCTCTGCCCAAAAATGACTTTGCCAACTACGTGTTGAGGGGAGATCCCAATTTTAACGAGTTTGATATCTCTGATTTTCGAGCGATTTTTAACGTACTTGTGGAAATTGCAATGAGCTAATCAAAGATGAGTCCACCCAACAAGCGTTTGCACCCGACCGCCTACCGCTCAGTTTTTCAAAGGTTATGCGCCAGCATAGGCACTTGTAGGTGGAAGGAGTCTTGCTGGCTCGGCGGCGGGTGAAACGCGCCGTTGAGCCTGTCGAAAAAGTACGTGTCTTAGCATTTAAAGATTGAACCGACGCCTATTTGTGGTAAACTGGAAGTAGTAAATTAAATGCCTATCCAATGGGGAACCACAGATGGCGAGATACAAGCATAATGACTATAAGCAGTTAATGATGGTGCCGGTGTCACTGGAAGATCAATTAATTCCGGGCACATGAGCGGTCGGCACAAGGGGATGGTTTCCATCTGGGACGTGG
>JAZDKD010000375.1:0-2161 GCA_043803345.1 Pseudomonadota bacterium | reverse complement strand
ACTCCGATTGCTCATTTTTGTTTATGGTTTGGGAGGGTGTATATGACGCTAACCAAGGCTGATATAGCCAAAAAAATAGCCGATGATTGTGGTTTCATGAAGGGAGAGGCAACTGAGATCGTGGAGAAACTTCTCGATATTATAAAGGATTGCCTTATTGACGGGGAAGATGTGATGATTTCTGGTTTTGGGAAATGGACGGTCAAAGACAAGAATTCTCGAAGAGGCAGGAACCCGCAAACAGGAGAAGAATTAATCCTTGACGCTAGAAAAGTAGTCACATGGAAATATTCTCCGGTCCTGAAAAAATCAGTAAACGTTCTCGCCTAAAATCTCCAAATATATTCTAACTACCTGGTAAAGGATCTGTTCCCTAGGACGCTTGCAAATCAGTGTTCCAAGGGAATAGGTCAAGTTTTGTGCTGCGGTTTAAAATTGTTTTCCAAGATTTTACAATTCCGGGAGCACAGGTTGTTGATTGTCAACGCCTGAGTGCTATATAATTACCCGTGGTAGCACGGAAGGCTTTCGGATTGATTCATGGACTTAATTGATTCCACCAGCACTGTTAGGAATGTTGAGATCTATCCCTCGAAAAGCAATTCTTTTTCCAGGTTTCTCTCAAATGTCCGTGATGGTTATCCCGAACTTCTTCGTGTTGCCCTTCCTTTAATTCTGTCGACTTCATCTTTGACCCTGACCTTGTTTGTAGACCGTTTGATGCTCTCCCGGCATGGAATTGCCGATGTGGCCGCAGTCACTCCAGGAGGTATAACCTATTTTACAATATGTTGCTTTTTCCAGGGAACGGCCCAATACACGAACGCCCTGGTAGCGGTGAAGCACGGAACCGGTGATAAAATTGGATGTTCGAAAGTTGTTTGGCAAGGTATCTGGTTTTCCTTAATTTCATTTCCTTTTCTCATGGCCTCAATTCCTTTGGGATGCTGGGTTTTGGGAAACACTGGCCACGCGCCAAACCTAATAGAACTAGAAAAGGAGTATTTTAGAATACTTATGTATAGCAGCGTTGCGCTACCACTTAACGCAGCGCTTTCTTCATTTTTTTCAGGTCGAGGCCGAACATCGCCTGTTCTGATAGGAAATTTGATCGGAAACGCTGCCAATATCGTACTGGACTACCTGCTTATATTTGGGAATTTTGGATTTCCGGAATTGGGAATCAAAGGCGCCGGGATAGCAACAGCTATCACAAATTTTTTTCCAACAATCTACTGGGCGTTTCTGTTCTTAGGAAAACGTTTCCAAAAGGAATTCCGGACAAGAAAAGAGATTCGTTTCGACAAGGCAAGTTTTCGCACTCTCTTAAGATTTGGTTTGCCATCGGGCGCTCAGTTTTTTCTTGATATTGGGGCATTTACAGCTTTTGTGCTAATAGTGGGCAAGATAAGTGAGATAGATCTTGCAGCCACCAATATAGCTCTAAGCATCGAAACACTGTCTTTTCTTCCGATGGTCGGACTGTCCACAGCGACCTGCGCCATAGTGGGCAAGTATATCGGAAGCAGGAGAGTAGACATCGCTGAACAACGGGTAACGTGCGCAATAGGTATAGCGCTATTTTATACCGGTGTTGTGGCTATCATTTTCTGGGTGGCCCCTGAATACCTGTTAAAACTTTTCATGCCATATCAGGGAAATCCAGACGATTTCGAGCCATTGATGACCAGAGGTATCACACTTGTACGGATCATCGCTGTGTACACTCTTTTCGACACGATTTTCATAATATTCAACGGAGCTTTGAAGGGCGCGGGGGATACGAGATTCGCAATGTGGGCGCAAGTTGTAATGGCCTGGTTTCTTTTCGTTCCGCCTGTGTATTTTATGGTTACCTACTTTGAACTGGGTATTTTTGCAGCTTGGTCCTGGCTGTTGCTCTATGTTGTGGGGATTGGCGCAATCTTTTGGCTAAGATTCAGATCAGGTCATTGGAAAACGATTCAAATATATTGACGTTGAATTGAGGTTGTTTCCCCATTAAATGGATTTCATTCTCACAATTGTTGGCCTGGTCTAACCCGATGCAACTGGGTTTCTTTGTAAAATTGGCCGTTACCCAGATAACATCCGGGTCCAATGGCACAATGGCCATTAGAGGTTGAGCACGAGATAGCTTTATCGTGTTCAGCGGAGGCCT
>JAZDKD010000374.1:0-11445 GCA_043803345.1 Pseudomonadota bacterium | reverse complement strand
GGTACAGCCTCTTACCCGTGTATCCAGATCTGGATTCGATAAAAAGATAAGTAGAATGTGGATTCGTTCGCAGGTTCTCATAAGTAAGTCGCTCCCGCATGATAAAGGCCAGAGTTTTCTCGTCAATAAAATGGGGTCTGGCATAAATAGCGGCGTTAACTTTGCCGGAAGAATCGGCAGTGGCTAACACACCATAACCTTTAGTATTGTTGAAGTAATCACTAAGATTTATTTTCACCTCTGTCGGAATTTTACGAGAGACATTTCGAAAGTCTCGTCCCACGTACATTTTGTCACAAATAGAATAATCATTCCCCCGGGGCCACGAAAGGACCTGGAGTTCGAACCGATTCCTGTAGGTTAACCCCAAATCAATTTCGATTCACCAGTTGCCCCAAACAATATCTATCACCGAAAGAAGCCTCGGGAACAATCTTGAATTCCAGATTCCTCGTTTCCGCAGCTTCCAGTATCAGTTCTTTTAATTTAGGGTCTCTGCTGTCTAGGAAAAGAAATCCTGGTTTCCTTTTTTCGATAATATCAGCTATCTGATTTCGGGTGGTCGGCCATGCAGATTCTTCTGGAGCCCCAGACCTTAGAGTTTCTACAGTGGACATTCCAGTCAAGTATCTAATTATTCTAGGATTCATTGTCATAATTGCCTGTTCATTGTGGTTGGCTTTCAGCCATCGCGCCGCCACGAAGAATGGCTTGTCTCGAAGTGACTCAGCTCCGTTATTTTCCAAGGCCATGCGCGCTTCGGAAATTGTCACCAAATTCTGGCCGAGGTTCGTCAAACACAGCAGCATAAAAATAGACATAATCACGCGCTTCAAGGTGAATATCGCCCGCCACTCCTTGTCCACCTGTTTGAGTATCAATTCGAGAAAAACTGAAACCCCCATGAGCAAGAATAAAAGAAGTCCTGGGATTAGAAGTATTATGTATCGACTCCCGGCAGGGCTTAGTAACAGTCCTCCAAATTGCACAACGGTAAGACACGTTAGAAGTCTCTCGCCTCTAATCCAGGAAACATAGAAACCAATAAATATCAGTCCAACTATAAGAAATTCTAGAATTCCAGTTTTTATCGACACCCCGGCTATCGCAGTGGAGATTTCGGACGCATAACTTACTGCAGCGTTTCCAATTATTGACAGTTGAGTGGTAAAAGACCTTCCGGCGACAGCGCTGATATACTCGCCCTCGTTGTACGACGGCGCATAACTTGATTTGTGAAGTTCCCAAAGGCACGGGACTATTAGGGAAACTGTAACAAAAGTTAGAGTCGCCATGACCCGACCCATTGATGAACTGTCTTTTCGGGAGAAAAAAAGGAAGAGCCCGGACGACAGAGGAAGCCCCCATCCGTTTATTCTTACAAGGGCCGGAATCCCACTTAGCAAGGCCCCTATCGTAAACAAATATTTTTCTTTACCCTGAACATTTAGGGAAACCAAGCTGATCAAACTGACAAGCCCGAGCATAGCAAAAAGGACATCTGACGTTTCAAAAGTCGAATTTACTAACAGGGTGTTGTTGAGAGCGAAAAGCCCCCCTATGACAAAGGCCGGATCAGGCCCTAACAGCTTAAGTAAAAAGAGATAACCCATCAACCCTGTAAGGATTCCTAGAATAGCCATGGCCACTCGGTAGTTTAGGAAATCGGAGCCGAAAAATCGGGCGATCATGGCCACAAATAAAGGATATCCCGGAGGCACATACGTGTGCTGCTCACCGTTGAATTTGTAGCCGTTCCCGTGCGCCAGAGATTCACCCAATTCTAAATACAAAGCGCTGTCAGGAGAGGCCTTCCAAGAATCATTTATCACAAGGACAAAACACAAAAGGACCAATCCAATTAGAACGTATACCCTACTTGTTCCGCTGATACCGCGAGTTGCATCCGACAATTCGGGAAACATGCTATACACTGACAAAACTATACCTCTATTTTTACCTATAATATGTCATATTACCTTATGGTTATAGCTATTATTATGGTTAACACCAAATGTATTAATAAAGTATTTGATCATCTGTAGCTGAATCTATATCTAATAAATAATGCTAATGCTTCAAAATTTTATGTAAAAAGTATTGACATATAATTCAAAATGGTGTGTAAGAAAACTGAGAGTTTGAAGCGGCATTTAATCGCTCAGGTTTCAGCAACTTGTGGCCAATGTCCAAAAACACGAAAACGGCATCTAAATGGCCGTTCGCGTGTGTTCCACTGGGATGGAAATATAATGAAAAAGAAGCGCCTTTCTCTTATCACATGAGAAAAGCGTGTCAATAAAAAAATGCCTGGTTTCCGTAATAGCCGGAAGCTGGTGATTTGGCATTTTTCAAGGCCATAAACTCCTTATTCCATGGTGATTTCTGCAATCTGCCAATAAGGTTTCACGAAGAAAGCAATTCATTTAAATCTATTCCGAATTTTCTCGCCAAATACAAATTTAGGAATTCCATTATCGTAGGTTTAAAGGGTTGACGGATAAGAAACATTCCGGCCTGTCTAGGAGTTCTTCCACCTTTCTTAACATTGCACCTCTTGCAGCAGGCAACTACGTTTGTCCATAGGTTCGACCCTCCTTGCACCTTAGGTATCACATGATCTACGGTTAACTCAGGAGCCTGAAAGGAACTACCACAGTATTGACAGGTTAAGCCGTCTCTTATCAACACATTGTTCCGCGAAAATGGCACTTCTCTTCTGTAAATCTGTCGAATAAATTTTAATAATCGTATTACAGCGGGTAGACGAAAAGTTTTGGAAACGCTTCTCACTATCCTGTCTGATTCCTTCAAGACTTCCACTTTACCCCTGAACAGAAGCGTCATGGCACGTTTCCACGAGATAAGCCCAATGAACTCATAACCAGCGCTCAGTACAATTACCGCATCTTTGGATAACATCTCTTGCAAGCCTCCCATTGGTTGGAAAACTGCCAATGCAACCACCGACTTTTGATTGCGCCAACGGCCAACAAGATTCCTCACTTAAAGGCAAAACTCCTAGAGTTACCTGTGCCCCTTCATGAGAATGAACTATTGACCGCAATATTCCTTCAACCTAATTTTATGGCCGAGCAGATCTATGTCAACCAGGTAACCTTCAATGTGCAATGTCTCGCCAAAGATGCTCTTCAAGGTAACCTTTCCATTTCCGGGAACCAATGACCCAACGCTTTCCATGACTAATTGTTCCTTATCATCACGCATTATGTAGGCATTAGATTCACACATACTTTCTACACCTCCAGGCAGGTTTTTAGAACAATTTTATCCCCACAGTTTTATGGAATCAGATGGGCATTTGTCTTTGCATTCCAGGCACGATATGCATTCCTCCGGCGCTTTGTCGTAAACACCAAGGCTCGCTTTTCCCTTGCTGGTCTCCATTGGACAAACCCTGCTGCAAACTCCGCAGCCAGAGCAATCCTCATTTCTTTCCGGAAATAATAGGGCAAAACGATTGGTCACTGATAAAATTGCCCCCAGAGGACAAATGACCTTGCAGAAAAAACGTGAGTGCCCTATAGCGGCAAACAAAATCACAAACAGTATTCCCATTCGCACGCTCAAACTCGCCAAATCGGTTGTTCCATTGATCAAAGCCCACGGCACAGCCGATTGGATGGTGGCCACCGGACAGAGTCTGCAGAAATATAGAAAAAACTCCGGTGACAGGAGCAGGGGAACAGCCACTACGAGGACAGCGAAGATGAAATATTTTATGAAACGTGTCCAACGTGGAATATCGAATTTGACATAGGGAATCCTATACAGCAGATCCTGTGCAAGGCCAAAAGGACAGACCCAACCACACATAAATCTACCTACAGTCAGACCAGTGATTGCCAAAACAGCCACAACGCTTAATGGTACCAATCCTAAACCGGCAAATTGGCCCAATATCCCAACTGGACAGGAAAACAATGCCGTCGGACACGAATGACAATTCAGAACCGGGAAACAAATGGTTTGCCACTGAAACAGGCCTAAGTTTAACAACGCCAAGCTGATGACCTGAATTTTCAGTCGGATCTTTTCCACAGACAAGTCTCCCGTTCTGCTCCAGCCATTTTGATTTCAATGCAAACGCGACCCACGTTTAAAACTAAATTCAGGTTGGACAAGGAATTCTACCTTTCAACATGCGAAGGTCAGGATAGTTCGATATTAACTTTCCATCCTTATATCGTTTTATCCCTTCAAAGCTCATCGCCCTTACAACATCGGGTTCCGAGAACCACTGGGATTCGGGTGTAAAATTTCCAGACGCGTTTTCGTGTCCAGGAATCTTAATCGTTATCCCGACGTTTTTCAGCTTGTCAAATTTTTCAAGATTGTCATAAACTAAAAACTTTCTGAAAAAGCCCCCGTAGACAGCCATAGCCAATCCGAGAATTAGTAAAGCAATCGAGAACATTTTTCTGATCATATCTCGTCCTAATTTCTAATTATCCCGTCAGGCAAATAACTAAACACGGGTTGGCGCCCATGTCAACATGCTGGAATTCGGGCTGGAAAACCTCTGTAAAATGGATTATACATTTTTCGGAAAACACTTTTGGTATTTTCGAATTGGAGAAACCGGGAGGAACTCACTTTGATAAAGCCCGTCTTATTCGTCCTGTCAGCCCCCTCTGGAACTGGTAAATCCACACTAATCCAGCGCGTTCGACTAGTTTTACCAGATATTTTCTATTCTGTGTCGTGCACGACCCGACCCCCTAGACAGGGGGAAGTTGATTCCATCGACTATCATTTTTTAAATAAACAGAAGTTCCAGGAAATGATTGATAACCAGGGATTTCTAGAATGGAAACTTGTGCATGGTTCTATGTACGGCACTCCATATAAACCTATCGTCGATGCTTTGGGAAATGGAGCAAGGTGTCTTCTGGATATTGATGTGCAAGGCGCTTTTGAAGCGTTTAGGAAAATTAGAAATTCCGTCGGAGTCTTTGTCAAGCCTCCCAACCTTGAAGTACTCGAGGAGAGAATTCGCCGCCGCGGTTTAGATTCGGAAGAGTCGATCAAGATCAGAATGAAAAACTCCCGAAAGGAGTTGAAGGACGGTGAGAAATTTCCCTATCAAATAGTTAACGACGATCTCGAGCGCGCGACTAGCGAGCTAATTGAAATAATACGGAAGGAATCTGAAATTAGTTAGTTCAGGAAACACCTACTCCGGAGATTTCCCCATAACGACCTCGATATTGAGTGAAATTTGTCTTCTTACCACTACCATGCGGACGATGTCGCCCGGTTTGGTGGCGCCCACTATGGACGAAAGATGTCTCCCATTCTTTATCGAGTCCCCGTTAGCGCTCAAGATGAGATCACCTTTGCGAATCCCGGCCAGGAAAGCTGGAGTCGCTCCAAGCACTTCATCAACAATGACACCGTTATGAGCGCTTAACCCCACGGATTGAGCTCGGACGTCATCAATATCGTCAACGTACACTCCAAGCCACCCCTGATGTTTATTTGGTCGGCAGTTTTTTTGGTCTATTAACTGGCGAATGTAATTCGATGGAATGGAAAAACCCATACCTTTCCCCGCCGATATTATTGCCGTGTTGACTCCAATGACCTCACCGGCCATGTTAAAAAGCGGGCCCCCGGAGTTTCCTGGATTTATAGAGGCGTCGGTTTGGATGAAATTGTCTTCAGGGCCCAGTCCCAAGAATCTCCCTTTACCGCTGACAATTCCGAAGGTGACTGTTCTGCCTAGACCAAAAGGATTACCAACCGCCAACACCCACTGTCCAACCTCAACATTCGAGGAATTTCCTATCTTGGCTTCCTCCAAGGTTTCTTGTGAGTCTATTTTGATAAGGGCTAGATCAACACTTGGATGCACAGCAATAACCCGCGCGGGTTTTGATTTACCTGTCGACAGGGTCACCGTTATCTTCTGAGCTGAATCGACGACATGGCCATTTGTAACTATGTGGCCTTCTTTATCGCAAAAGAATCCGCTCCCTAAACTGTCCGTTCGTAGATTTTCATTAACTCTTCCTCTTCCAGTCCTTTGCGCATGACCATTTTCGAGATCAGAGGCTGAACTGGCGCCTTTATCGGGTTCTTCATTTCGTTCTACAGAAATGCTAACCACCGAAGGAGAAAGTTGCTTAATTAAATCAATAAGATCAGGACAACCACCTCTCGCTGTTGAGATATTTTCGGGTAAGGCCGCAGCATTGACCCAAGGACAGTGAATGGCGTGAAAGAAGAAACAAAGAACTAATATCCCAAGGAGAAGGATCAGGCCGATTCGAGTTCTTTCCTTTGTTTTCAATTTGCGAGCTTTTTGTCTTTCGACTATCGTTGACTTGTTTACTCGGCATTTACCGAACAACGCGGCTCTCTTTATCACAATTTTCCAAAAAATGAATCAACAGACTAGTAGAAGAGATCTAATTATTTTTGCGGCGGTTATTGAACTCACTTCTGACTTGTCAATCTCTGGCATTAATTCCACGACATCTATCCCTATGACGTCTAACTTTTTGAGGAAACAGATGAATCTTTCCATTAATTGATAAGACCAACCTCCCGGTTCGGGATTGCCCACACCGGGGAAACATGATGGATCAAGGACATCGAGATCTAAGCTCAAATATACCGGTCTGCGATCTATCCTCCGTATCAATATCTTCTCCTGACCAGGCTCAAAGCTGCTCATGACCCCGTGATCCCTTATCCAAAGAAATTCTTCCCGGGTTCCTGATCTAATACCAAGTTGAATCAGATTCTTTGGGCCTATTAATTCCACTGCGCGTCTTATCACAGTTGCGTGATTAATGGTCTGACCTTCGTAAGACTCACGAAGGTCAGAGTGAGCGTCGAGGTGCAGTAGAACGAACTCATTATGGCGTTTTTTGAATGCCTGGATTATCGGAAGGGTCAGGGTATGTTCGCCTCCCAGAGCTAAAGGCGTTCCGCCCCGATCCAAAATGTCCAGTATGTTATTGTGGATTTCTGACAGTTTGGATTCCAGTGTCGCCCCATTAAGCTTAAGATCCCCCAGATCAGCAAAGGGATAATCCGAAAGATCTCGGTCGAGCCTGGGGCAGTAGGTCTCTATCGACTCAGAACAGATGCGTATGGCCTGAGGCGCAACTTCGGATCCCTTTCTATAAGTCGACGTGACATCCAGAGGACATCCTATTATGGCCGGTCTGTTTTTAATTACTTCCGAAGAATGGCTACCTAGAAAAACCGACTGCGACATACGGCAAATTTCTCCAATTTAATCAGGCTATCAAACGGTGCACAAAATGAGGAAGAACGAATGCCGCATGGTGGATTTCAGATCCATAGTATTGAAGATTTTCCGTAAAATCTTGAAACAAACCAGGTGACGGCAATGTGAAATCCTTCTTGTCAACCGAACAAATTGTGAATGACCACATGGCTCCCGGGTAACTTGGAATGACGCACCAATAAGGTTGCGCCTTTTCGTCGCCAAAGACAGATCTCAAATTCCGAACCGTGGTCCCGAAAACTTCTGACATCATTATCGGACTTTCGGTTTGAAAGGTTGCCGCTCCTCCTTTCTTGAGCGCTTTCTTAACGGATTGATAAAATTCCAACTCGTATAGAGCTTTTCCGGGACCCACTGGATCCGTAGAATCAATCAGTATGACATCGAACTCCTTCGTGAATTGCTTTAGGTAGGCCGCTCCATCCAAACAGACTACTTTGACCCGATCATCTGCAAGCCCCTTTGAAATCTCCGGGAAAAACTCCTTGCAAGTCGAAACAACGGCGCCATCAATCTCACACAGAGTAATAGACTTGAGACCTGGGTATTTGACCAGTTCCGTAATTGTACCTCCGTCTCCCCCTCCGATCACAAGAACAGATTCCGCTCCTGTGGAAATTGCCATAGTGGGATGGGTAATCATTTCGTGATACACAAACGAATCCTTCTCTGTAACCATGAAACAACCATCCAACGAGAGGACTCGTCCTAAGGCGGAAGTCTGAAAGACCTCTATTTTTTGGAATTTACTTTGGAACTCATGAAGTTTTTGCGAATGACGAACGGAGAAAGCTGTATTATCCTGGAAAACCTCTGTAAACCACTCTTTTTCGTTCAGTCGCATAGCACCACCGCAGCGAAGACCGCTCCCACCTTAGTTACCTCGATGCTGGTTGAAATACTCTTAATCTCTAGAATCGATCTTTTACGAATCATTTCCATACCCTCCAAAACCATATTTCTGGCTATTTTCTCACAACTGTCCGGATCCCCAATATGCGAAAACTCCATGATCAGCCCAGATTCCAACGGATCCTTGGGAATACCCACGGCTACTGCGGCTGAAATTTGTTCTCCGGGAATATTCGATGTTCGGTCTCCGTATGCAAGCGGAACAAAGGAACCCTTTTTCAAAGAAAAAATTTCTACTTCTGTGGCCGCTGGAGGCAAAATGCTGCTCATCTTAATAAGATTTGTGTCTCCTACTCCGGCATCCAACAAAGCGGCGTCAAAAGCGTTAAGCTCTGTAGAAGCTTCACCTCTTCCGGCTGTCAAGAAATAACAAGTCGGCATGGGACCAAACATATTGGGATCTCCAGGTCAAAATGATCGTTCAATCTAATTTATGAAAAGTTCTTTGGCAACTCAAAAAATCTAAGGATCTAACGGCAGTCGGCCATAGGTGGGATTTCATGATTCATCGGGGTTTTTAGTTGTTTCGGAGACTCCACATTGTTTCAAAACATCTTCTTTGGTTTTGTCCAACTCCTCCCTTATAGCCTCTCTGGCCCCAAGGAGAAACATCTCGTTTTTGGACATCCGCGCTTCGATTACCTGCAACTTGGGAAGCATAAAGAACGCTAGGTAGACAGCCAAGACAATTAAGCCCGCCAGATTAAAAATCTGCAAAAGCCAGATTCCAATGACTGTCCATCCTTCCTGGCCTTCCAGATCTTTGCCTACTGAACTTTTTTCTACAGAAGCCGCTCCCGAATGAGTGCGAGTTTGTTCTGTTGTTCCAGCTCCGGCCAAAGAGTTAGCAGGCTTGGACGATAGATGTGTATCCTGTTCGCGAATACCTTGCAAAGTTTGTGAATCCGTACTGGAAATCGAGGAATCTCCAGAAGTCTTGATTGGAATTTTTATGGTTTCTCTGATTTTATCAGCCTGATAAATTTTTATTGTGACTTCTTTCCCGTTCAAGCCAGCCAAGCGAGAAGGTTCAGGATCAGGAATCAAGACCACAAAAATACCTGAGTCCGCATTGACCTTGAATTTGGGCCATATCTCTCTGGGGACTTTTGTTTGTTCGGGTTTTCGGACAATTTGCGTATAAAGTAGATCCTTTTCGGGTATGTCCAACCCAAGGGTTTGATCCAGTCCTGAGCGATTGTCTATGTTGATTATCTCGCCCTTTTTAATGTTATTCTCATTGAAAGTTATTGAGGTCTTATCTATGTTTATCGAGATGTCCCTGCCAGCCCCTAGCTTGATGGGGCCTTCTTGTTCCGCTCCGCCTTCCCCTACGACAAGTTTTTGTTCGTCGAGGTACACCGAAAACAAGTCAGAGAACTGCTTACCAGCAAAAAGGTTGCGTGAACTTCTGTCCACAAGTTTCAAACCAATTGACCTTGCAACAGGCTCTTCAAACTTTAGCTTCACTGGATCGTAAGTCGGACCGGCGAAGGGAACCGCCTTGGTGGCTCGATTGTCCGAAGCTATCCATTCTATGTTTAACTGGTTGATATTACGTATTAGCGCTGCATTTTTTCGGTTCAGGATTAGTGCGAATGACTTGAACTTTTCGTGAGGGTCTTTCTTGTAAATTACTATCTGTTTATTTCCCATCTCGACTGAGATCTTAGGTGTGAAAATTCCTTTAGAGTCCTTAATTCCGTAAACGGCTGCGAAACTGAAACCAGAAATCATAGCGAAGCAAACGCTCAAAAAAAAGACCGGCACGAAACTTCGGATTGGTCTCAACAGCATAGATCGTTTTCCTCAGGCGCTCACTTTTAGAAAAGTATACCAGATTTCATGAAAATAGAAGCTTTCCTAGTGGTTGGGAATTTTATCAAGGGACAACAAGAAAATCAATGAATAAGTTTGTAGCTGAACCGTTGATTCTTTTATAATGTCTTCGAGCGGGGCCAGATTTCCACACTAAATAGTCAGAAAGGTTTAATTTTGATGAATTTGCTATTGGAGAATGTTTCGCGCCGATCAAGGGACATTTCACCGTTTTTGGTCATGGATGTTCTTGAAAAGGCTTTTGAGATGTCCAAAGTAGGGAGCGACGTCATTCATCTTGAAGTAGGTGAGCCGGATTTTGATACACCGAAAAACGTTGTTGAAGCAGGGGTTAGAGCTCTCAAGCATGGAAAAACACATTACACTTCCAGCATTGGAATTCCTGAGTTGCGTGAGGCCATATCCGAATACCACAAGCTCAGGTACAGCGTCGATGTCGATCCAGCCAACGTGATCATAACATCTGGATCTTCTCCCGCTATATTTCTGACGCTAGCCTCAATCCTCAATCCCGGTGATGAGGTCATCCTTTCGGACCCTCATTATGCATGCTATCCTAATTTTATTAATTTTCTAGAGGCGGTTCCAGTATTTGTTCCAGTATATCCTGAGGACAGATTCGAATTGGATCCCTATACTGTAAAACATTCTATTACCAACAAAACTAAAGCCATTATGGTCAATTCCCCTTGCAATCCGACGGGGACCATTTTAGAACCCGAAACCATGCAAGAACTGGCTGGTCTTGGGTTGTCTATCATATCTGATGAAATCTATCACGGACTTGTCTACGAAGGTAGGGAACACTGCATTCTCGAGTTTACCGACAATGCCTTTGTGCTCAATGGCTTTTCAAAATTATTCGCTATGACCGGATGGCGGCTTGGATATGTGATCAGCAAACCCGAATTTGTTAGACCGATCCAGAAAATGAGTCAGAATTTCTTTATAAGCGCCGCCGATTTCATTCAGTATGCAGGGGTTGAGGCCCTGAAGAATTCCTCCAATCAGACCAGAGAAATGAAACTGGTATTCAATGAGCGCCGATTACAGATGCTGAGACGCTTGAGAGAAATAGGATTTGAAATTGCTCACGATCCGGTTGGCGCATTTTATATCTTATGCGATGCTCGAAAGTTCTGTTCGAGTTCCTATGATTTTGCTTTTGAAATCCTCCGTGAAGCGCATGTGGGAGTTGCGCCGGGAATAGACTTCGGGCGAAACTGTGAAGGTTTCATGAGGTTTTCCTATACCAACTCCTTGGAAAATATCCTTGAAGCCCTGAATCGTTTGGAGCATTTTCTTCAAAAAAGAACTGGGACTTAATGTTTCGGCCCGTGGCTATTCACAGGTAGTTACTGATTTTTGATTGAAGAGTTAGTTACACATGACGAGTAAACGCAAAGAAC
>JAZDKD010000373.1:0-2623 GCA_043803345.1 Pseudomonadota bacterium | reverse complement strand
CTGATGTTCAAAAGATCCTATTACAAAAGGCTCAGCAGCGTATTTGGGATTGTCCCCTTTTTTAACGAGGAAAATAAGTCCCTTTTCGAACATTTTCTCTAGAAGCTGGCTGATTTGAGCTACGTTCCTGCCGAGTCTCTTGGCCACGTCCTGAGACGTTTCCAGCATCATGCTGAGATTGAGATACATCTCCGCTTCTTCTTCGGTGAAAAGTTTTTTTAATATCTCCATTTCAACCCCGGACTCGGTTGAAGGAAATCCTACTGAATACTGATCCATCTGTTCACGTAAATCAAAGTAAACCTTAGCGGTCATTTTTTTCTCCTGTGTTATACAATTTGCGCCAGAGTTCAGATTTCTAAGGATTCCCATGGGATCCACGGGTTCAAGACCGACAATCCCAGACGCTAGGCGCAGACCAATTTATCGCCATCTTTCGATAATGCTCCTGATTGGAGCATCTCCTCTATATGTAGATCAATCATCCTGGATTCAAAACTACTCAGTATTTCAGGTTCATAAGGATGGTAACCATAAATAGGGGCCGCCTTTACCAGGTCGGATTTGGTCATCCCCCTTCTAATCATTTCCATGATAGCTTCTGACCGCGCTTCTATTATCCCCGAATAATTGTCAATGGATTCATCTATGTTCTCATAAATAGGCCAGTTATGGCCGGAAGCTACGACTTTAGGCTTGAGATTACGCATCATTGACAGGGATTTTCTGAAGTCCGCCAGGTTTGATTCCGTGTGTCCATACCAAGGTCCGAAGGGAGTGAAGTCTATGTCAAAAGTCAGTAGAATCCCGTTGGTTGGTTCAAGAAAGCAGAAATGATCCTTAGTGTGACCGGGGGTGTGGATGGCCTGAAGCTTGAGTTGTCCAAAGTCAAATATATGCCCGTCATCGAAATACCCATCCGGTTCCTTGTCCTGGAATCCCATGGTCCCGGCTATCCAGCCCCGCCATCTCTCTGCAAACGGTTTGTCCGGAAAGAACCTTAGCGACAAAGGTCCCAGGCGGCCGTGGCTGTCTTGTCCCATAATGGGAGCATGAACTGGAGTTGATTCAAAGATCCAGTTGCCGGCTGAGTGGTCAGGATGACAGTGAGAATTGATGATAATATCTATACTATATGTCTTTTTAATTTTCTTGAGCAGTTCGATGCCGCAGCCAGTGTCAATCAAGGCTGATACCTCGTCTGTCACAAGAAAACTGTGGGACATGGGAAAACGTCCTCGATCTTTCCCAACGATCATTAACAGATTATTTGTTAATTCTATGGTCTCGATATCCATTCGATTTCCGTTCGAACCGCATCAAGAATAGATTTTGGTTCCTGATGTTGCGTCTAAAATATCTTGCATGCTAAATTGATCGGTCTCCGAGAGCGTGGCGTGATAAATCCTTGAGTAATCTCTTGAGAATGATCCTCTCTTCGAGAGAAAAGTCTTCAAGTATTTCAGCGTTGGAACGCTCCCTTACACCGACCAGTTCATCTCGTGACGCCTTGGCTTTTTCTCCTGGATAGAGCCTCAGGGATCTCCTGTCCTGAGTGTCCAATTCCTTGATTATCCATTGCCTTTCAGTTAGCCTGTCAAGTATTCCCGAGAGCGTTGCGCTGTCCAAAGAAACTTTGCGGCCTATTTCCGTTGCCGAAAGACCTTCCTCTCTGCTTATGGCTTCTAGGACAAGATACTGGACGGGAGTAAGCCCGTAGGGCAAGAGATGTTTTTTCAAGTGGAGATGAGCCTGCTGATACGCCTTCGCCAGTAGAAAAACTATACAATCTCCATAATTGACCACGACAAACCTCTCGTATACAAGATAACTAGACTGCGAAATTTGTCAACTAAAAAAATCGAGATCGGGATTTAAAGATTCAGTGTGACTCGAAATTGACGGTAGTCGTCATTGGAGCATTTACAAACCATCTGTTCAAACTCAAGGAAGTATAAGATTTTAGTTGATTGTTTGGTTTATCAACAATGCATCAGGATTAAACTTTCTCAGGGATGTCGCCCCTTTGCGGCTAATTGCAGATTTGTCGCTGGCTGTCCGCTGATTTAGTTGGAATCCCCTGGTAACGTCGGCCCGCTGAAACCATCGAAAACATGTGGAGTGTAGCCTCGCTCTTTCGCCATATGACATGAACGTCGAACTCAAAATTTTCCTGTAGTAGGGTAGACACAATGTCCATTTCATCCGTCTGACCTTCATTAAATCGCTGAACTCGCTGCAAAAGAGGCTTATAGAGTAAAGGCGCTCGACGTCTGATGTGATCGACTACTTTCATCCAGGCGTCCACGTTGCCCTGATGACTCCCATCATAGGCCGGCAAGGTGAAATATGCGTCGTTGAATTCAAATGCCTTGATAACGTTCATCTGAATTTCCCGGTTAAATTAATGAAGTTGGAGCATGGAACGCCCCACAAAACATTTCGCCTACTATCATTAATATACATCAGTTTCAATATATAATTTATTAATTAAGCATTGTTATATTAATAATAAATAAACTAACATTCATAAAATAACATAAAATTCTGTAATATAAGAATATAATTGTTATATCGCTGGTTCAGGTGGAAGGCGCTGCGAGCCTGCGTAAACTCAACGCTT
>JAZDKD010000372.1:0-5623 GCA_043803345.1 Pseudomonadota bacterium | reverse complement strand
GATTTTCTTCTCGGGCTAAGGTGGACTTTCCAAACGTCGCACGAAAGGTAATTCGAAAGATCGGTTATATGGATCAGGAGTTTAATTTTAAAACGTGTAGCATACTTACAAGTTTGAAGGAAATAGCCCCTGAGCAGAATTTTCTTTTTGAAGAATCCAAATTAACGGACGATGAGATTGATAAATTCCCAGCGACTGATCAAGTCACTCTGTTTGGTTTCGCTTGCAGACAATCCCCCGAACTAATGCCTTTACCAATTATATTGGCTCACAAACTAGCCAGACGGCTCTCGTTAGTCAGGAGAGACGCGATATTGCCCTATTTGGCTCCTGACGGCTCCACGCAGGTTGGAGTCCATTATATTGACGGAAAACCGACACGTATCCACAGTCTCACAATAAGCGCGACGCAACTCGATCGCTTTTGGCCAACACCTGCAACTCTTCAAGACGACATTTTGTGTCATGTGGTGGACGAGGTCTTTAAGAACGAATCTATAAAACCTGACAATGACACTAGACTTTTTATTAACCCATACAGCTTCCTTAGATTAGGCGGGCCTTCTACCCATTCCGGTCTCACCGGTAGAAAAAACGCTCTTGACACTTACGGCGGTTACTCCAGAAACAGCGGAGCCGCTTTGAGCGGTAAAGACCCTTTAAGGATCGATAGGGTCGGCGCCTATGCAGCTAGATATGCGGCCAAAAATGTTGTTGCGGCAGGCTTGGCTGAGGAGTGTGAAGTACAGTTGAGCTATGCAATAGGATTGACTCGCCCCGTCAGTATTCAGGTCCAAACTCACGGAACCGGAGTAATTGATGACGTGTTACTGGCTGAGAAGGTGGAGAGATGCTTTGATTTTCGGCTGGGCGGCATCATCAGGAAGTTCAATCTCAGGCGACTTCCATCCCTTTCTAAAAACGGTTTCTTTAGGAAACTGGCCGTCTTTGGTCATTTCGGACGGGATGATTTCTATGTTCCGTGGGAAGAAACAGACAAGGTAGAGGAGTTGTTGGCTGACTGATGGAGCCAAAGTGAAGCCCAAAGATCCACGAATTATAATTTTCTCTGGAAAAGGCGGGGTAGGTAAAACTACTGTCGCTGCTGCCACAGCCTCAAAATGCGCTTCTCTGGGATTTGACACAATAGTAATTTCAATTGATATTGCGCACAGTCTATCAGACGTATTTCAACTGGACTCGGATCTGCATGATCATAATCGGGGGGAGCCTCTGCAAATAAGTGAACACCTCTGGATGCAGGAGGTGGACATTCAGGAGGAACTTGATCGCCACTGGAAAGAAGTTTCCAATTATCTTGCAGCCTTATTGGGCTCCAGCGGCATGACGGAAGTTTTGGCGTCGGAGTTGGCTATAATCCCTGGTATGGAAGATGTAATTAGCCTCCTGTATATCAACCAGTACTTCATAAAAAGAACCTACGATGTGATTATAGTTGACTGCCCTCCTACAGGAGAATCTCTGCGTTTCATAGGGATGCCCTCCACTTTGGAGTGGTACATAAACAAAATATTCAAGTGGCAGCGTAACCTTTTCAAAGTGGTAAGGCCTATAGCAAAGAAATTGGTTGACGCTCCAATCCCTGAAGACACCTATTTTGGAAGTATCCACGATCTGTTCCTAAAACTGGAAGGGGTGGACAAGATTCTTTTGAATCGGGAGATCACTTCCGTCAGACTGGTCACTAATGCCGAGAAGATGGTCGTCCGGGAAACCCAGAGAGCCTTTATGTACTTCTGCCTCTATGGATTGGTCGTTGATGCGATTATCGTTAACCGTCTATTTCCAGTATCCCTGGAAGATGGCTATTTCAAAGACTGGCTCATGGCTCAAAAAAAGAGCCTGGATCAGATTCAAGAAATATTTGATCCGATCCCGATCCGAACCATAAACATCCTTAAAGAAGAAGTTGTCGGCCTTGAGAAATTGTCTGAAATGGGACGGATCATTTATGGGGATGGGGATCCTTCAGAAATTCTTCACAGAGAAACTCTTTACGAAATAGTTGAAGACAGCAATTTTTACGTCATGAACATGAAGCTTCCATTTGTAAAAAAAGACTACATTGACCTTTTTAAAGAAAAAGAAGATCTTGTTGTTCGCATAGGGTCTTTCAAACGTCATGTCTTTCTGCCCCGAGTTCTCTTGAATCGGAAACCTACTCAGGCAAAGCTTGAAGACAATGTGCTTTCAGTAAAATTTGCCAAGTAAACTTGAAAGAGATAAAGACAATGAATTTCATTTGGCCTCTATTACGAATTGCAGGAGTCGCAGTGTTAACTGTAGGAGGAATCACACTACTGATAAGAAAAATATCTCCTGATTCATCCGACTTGGTTTCCGGCGCTATTCATTTTCAAAAAGGTCTGGAAGAATTCAAAAAGGGATTCTGCTCCATTTTATGCAGCCCCAACGGGTCTCGTTCGCAAGATCCGAAAAAAAAACGGGAACTAACCAGAATTCCAATAGATTAATAGTCTCCATTCGTTCACTGTATTGAGTAAAGTTTAAGCTAACCATTTTCTAACTTGATCTGCGTGCCCCTCCGAGTTAGAAAAATCATTAATGACAAGCCAATCACTAGCGTTCAAAGAAGCCTGAATTCTCTAAAATGGAGGGGTTAACGCATGAGTTACAAAGCGTATTTCGACGGATCTTGCTTTCTCAACGATTGTGGAATTGGTTATGTGGTTAGGGATCCAGAGGGGTTTTCTGTTTGCCAGGTTGCTGAATATGTAGGCAGGGGGGACGCGCTGAAAGCCGAATATCTAGCACTAACGGCCCTAATCCAACGATTGATTTCGTTGAAGATTGATCAGGCTGACATTCACGGTGACAGCCGCACCGTTGTCTGCCAAGTTAATGGTCAAATAAACACACGTGAAAAGAGTCGTTTCAGACAAGTCATAATGAATGCGAGACGATACTTTAACGACCATCCCGGTTGGAGACTAAAATGGATATCCAGAAAAGAAAATGGAATGGCGGATTCGCTCGCAACAGAAGGCCTGTTTACTGTTAGGTCAGGTAAACAGGCGTCGAAACTAAAGCCAAAGCGCCTCCGATTGCTGAGGGATATTGACATGGCGGCATGACGGTGGGCTTAATCCCAATGCATTGAACAGGTAACTTTCCGAACACCGGCATGAAGGAGGCCCTTCACTTTGAGCGACTCGCCGCCGTCAAATCTTAGTTCAGGTCCACCGTCATGCCGCAATGTCACATCGGATGTCACATCGGCGTTTATCGATAACAATAGGCCGTGCCGGCCCAAATGACGCTTTTCTGGCGAGACATCTTTGTCTAAATTGGTGTGTTGGTATTTTTTGTCCTGTTTGTCATATATCACAGCCAACGTAAAGCCCCGTAGGCTGTCGCCGCAAATTTTGCCTGTTGAGAATTTGTGTCTGTACAAAAGTGGTTAACTGAATTGTTTTCCGCCTGTTTGTAGAATTCCCAGGATTCTTCAAAGATTCCCTTGAAAGATCGCTTTTCAGCGTAGAGCCTTGCCGCGGCGCCCATTGTCCTTAGGGCCTCCCTATCGTTCAGCATTTTCAGTATGCCTGTTACAAACGCATCCTCATCCTCCCCGTGAACCACGATTCCCGTTTCTCCCGGAGTCATGTTTTCCTTCGGTCCACCCTGATCAGTTACCAGCACTGGAACCCCAGAAGCCTGGGCTTCCAGTATTACATTCCCAAAGGTATCGGTCGTGCTTGGGAATACGAAAAGGTCGGCTGACGCAAACATGCCGGCAAGCTCCTCGCCCTGGACATATCCTGTAAAAACAGCCGGCAGATCCTTGAGAGCCTCGGCCATTTCATTTCTGTACGGTCCATCGCCTACGACAAACAGTCTCACATCATCCCGAAACCTGATTACTTTTTTTAAAGCCCCAACCAGGATTTCGAGGTTTTTTTCCTTTGACACGCGGCCAACATACAACAACTTGAATTCATTTCGCGGCTTGCAATACATATCAAGGCAGCCGTTTCTTTTAGATGGATGGAATATATCCGTATCAACTCCCCGTGGCATTATTCTGACCTTGTCGGAACTAAGGCCTCTAGATATAAGTTCTTGTCCCGTACTTCTGGAGGGAACGAGGACGAGGTCCATTTGATCATAATACCAGATCACATATTTCCACATGAGTTCCGCAACGCCGGAATCGTTGGTCAGGTATTGCGCATACTGCGGTAAGGCTGTGTGATAGGTGCCGATCACTGGAAGGTTAAGGATACGGGAGATACCAAGCGCGGTCAAACCGATAGGGCCAGGAGTGGCTGAATGGATGTGAGTGAATTTTTCCTTGTAACAAAAATTCAACATTTCCAGAAACGGCGGGTAAAATAGTTTCTGCTCAGGATACTCCGGCAAAGGATAAACCTTTATGGGTTTAAAGTTGTGTATACTGAGTCCATCGCCGTTATTGGTTTCATCACATGTAATCACCGTATATTTTTTGTTAGCCCTTTGCGCTTCTTCAATCTGTTTCCTCAGAGTAGCGCCAACGCCGTTCACTTCGTAAAATGTATCAGTAAAATGGGCGACACCGGTCTCAAATATCGGTGAATCGTCGCCATAGTCAGCCCATTTCGCATGTACCTGGTGACTGAACTGCCTGTCTTTGGAGAATATTGAGTACGACACAAAATATGGCGCCAGCATACAGTAAAGCGCTCCAGCCGAACCGAGCGAGTCGAAAAGGTTTAACACATGGGCCCCTGAGAGGCTGTTCATAATGTGGTCCGCAAAATGACATAGCACCTTATTGGAAAGCGTGTTTACAAAATCGAACCAATCTTTGTCAATGTCGTCAATATTTAGACAACCTTTCTTAAGCATCTCCGAAAGCTTCGGATCTTCCCACAATAACTGGTCAGCTTCGCTCTTAAGGATTTCCACCACATTTCTTGTCCCGTTTTCCGGCTTGCCATTTTTGTGTCTATGATTCCAGAGATGGCCAATTCTTGCCAGAAAGCGTGGTTGCTGATTCCTCGACGGATAAAGGAACCTGTCCAGTAGGCAAAAAATGATGTCATTGTGAACATATTTTTCCAAATCAAACTTTTGACCGTAAAATTGATAGGCGATACTGTAAATTGTGTGAGCCAAAGAAGTCGGAGTGGACTTGGGGCCATGAACGCGGCTCAAACCCTTTCCTATTCCATTGAAAAACGACGTGAGATCTGAAGCTGTTTCAACCTCTGTGTGGCAACGCGCCAGTGTGAGAGAACCGTGATCGTCTGAACCACCGATCAAATTCTTTCTCCAAGGGGCTTCGTCCAAAGGAATAATGTTATGTTTGTCAGACAGTTGTCCGATAGTTTCTGAGTTCAGCACTGAGACTATGAAACTGAGACACTGGTTTTGTTCTTCACTTCTTGCGCCATTTAATTCCAGATTCTTGAAGAGAAGTAACCCTTTTTCAAAGTTTTCGACTGTGAGTCTTGAATTGACGGCAAACAGTGGGTGAGCCCACGCGTGAAAAATATGTTTTTGATTTAGATAAGCTACCAACTGGTAGACGTTTTCCCTGAGACGTTGAATAGTCTCATGGTGCTTTGCGGTTATGTTGTAGACGAGAACATGCAGTTTG
>JAZDKD010000371.1:0-4356 GCA_043803345.1 Pseudomonadota bacterium | reverse complement strand
GTCATGATCCCCATGGCTCTTCCAAGTTTTGGTGGGATGTGTATCGATATTATAACCATATTTGTCGTGCCAAACATTTATTGTCTTGTAAAAGAAGTTGAATTCAGGAGGTTACGACATGACGACTAAACAGCTTTCCGGAATTAAACACTGAAGGAGAATTCATAATGAACATAAGAGTCCAACGATTTGTCGTGACAGTGATGGCCATGTTTCTTTTAGCAGGAGCTTCTAGCTACTTGAACGCTGCTCAGGACGTTGCATTGCCTGATGGTTCAAAAGTTCAGCTCCCGGTGACATGTCCAGTTTGCGAAATGAAAATTGAATCAGACTCTGCCGTGCTGGGCGCCTTGGTTTTTGCTGACGGGAAAGTAGTCCTTTTTGACAATATTTCTGAATTTTTCAGATACCTGTTGTCCCCTCAAACCTTCGGTTTTGATACAAACAATATAAAGAAATCATTCGTGGTTGATCATGAATCCAAAAAATTCATTGACCCTAAGGCTTCGTTCTATGTTATTGGACCTGAAACCGTGCCCATGATGGGACCTGAAATGAACGCATTCTCCAAGAAAGAAGAAGCGGAGAAGTTCGCAGGCGCCGCCGACAAAAAGGTCCTTGCTTTTTCTGAAGTGTCTCTTCAAGATGTGGGTCCAAAAAAGAAGGTGCTGAAATTGAAGCATTCTGACTCAACCAAACCACATCAAAAGCCAATGAACGGGGGACATTCCTCGCACTAAGCGGCGGATTTCGGAGATATCATGACTCTCGAACGGCGTTTCTTTCTGTTTTTGCTTGTTCCGGTGGCAGTGATCGTAGCTGCGTTCGGTTTCTGGGGATTCTTCTTCGCCAGAGGTTACCTTCTAGATCAGTGGAAAGTCTCTGTTCATCTCCAATTGGAAAGAGCCGCTCATGAAATAAGCATGTCGTTAAATCAGAAACTTGAACTGATTAGTCTGATAGCTAAAGCTGAGGAAAATCCTAACAGAGATATAACCCAAGCGTTCCTAATTCAGGAACTTCTTCAGCAGCCAGGTGTAAGATTCGTAGATATGCTCAAACACGACCAGGAAAAGCAAGAATCCAACGGCGCAAGATCTGAAATAGATGATTTGAATCAGAGAGCTCTGAGAGGCAGCTACACCATGGAGCTTTGTGGTGATTTTGGATTCTGCGCTCCCTTCATGGATTCCAATTCACCTGATAAAACTCTCCGAATCATCAGGAACCTGGAAACAGTGGACCATGAATTTGGACGAAAGCTTATGGTTAGAATAAGTTTTGATTCCTTTCTGGAACCTATAAAAAAGATGTCCCTTCTTGAAAGCGGTTCAGCTTGGTTAGTGACGAGCACTGGGCAATTCCTTGCCGTAACGGACAAACTTCATTCAGGTAGAAAGAGGATTGCAGATAACGGGGACTTTCTTGAACTCACTTTGCTTGAAGACATCAGAAATAAACCTTTTGGACAGGTCTTCGGCCCAGGGCATCCTCCGTCTGTTATAGCCGGATTCTACAAGATTCCGTCAGTAAACTGGTACATTGTTTTGATCTCTCAAGGCCGAATAATGATGGAACCAATCGTTCAGTTCCGCAAATATTACTCGATAGCCGGCCTCATAGCTCTCACCATAATTTTGACGCTAATACGGTTTGTCACCCGACCGGTAGTTCGCTCAATATCCGAAATATCCGGCGCCGCTCTCAGAATAAGCGAGGGAGATTATTCCCAAAAGCTCCCTGAAACACGAAAAGATGAAATCGGCAGATTGAACCACAGTTTCAATGATATGGTGGAAGGTCTCAAACGAAGAGACTTGATTGAACAAACTTTTGGCAGATACGTTGACAAAAAGGTAGCGGAACAACTTATGAATCGCCCTGAAGCTCTGAAGCTTGGGGGAGAAAAAGGTGTTGTCTCTATTATGATGTCGGACTTAAGGGATTTCACTGTAATTTCGGAAAAATTAAAGCCTGAAATCGTCATCACCGTTCTGAACAGCTATTTTTCCAGAATGATCGCTGTGATAGAGAAGCACAGAGGCATTATTGTCGATTTTTACGGTGACTCAATACTGGTTTTTTTCAATGGGGTAGACTCTGACGTCAAAAAACGAGCATACGACGCGGTCGCGTGCGCTCTGGAGATGCAAAGAGAAATGGACGGTTTCGTCAAAGAAAGTGCTTCAAATGGGTTCCCTGAGTTATCTATGGGTATTGGGATCAACACTGGTGAGGTCATCATAGGAAACATAGGGGCAAAGACAAGGGCCAAATACGGAATTGTCGGAGCGGATGTCAACCTTACTGACCGTATTCAGGCTACAGCAAGTCCTGGGAAAGTCGTAGTTTCCGAAGCCACCTACGAACTTGTCCAGGACAGGTTCACGGTCATAAGAGAATTTGAGGTGTGTTTGAAGGGCGTAGAAGATCAGAAAAGACTTTTTGAGATTGACTCGACCTGCGTGAAGGACGAATGCGCTTGGAATTCGCCCATGGCGATGTCTTCCTGAAACGTTCAACACTCGTGTGTCCGAGGTCATTTGAAGTTCCATTTCACTTTCCCGCTCAGAGAACATTCAAGCGTCGCTGGATTCCAGAATGCAAATTTAAAAGTCTTGAGACATTTTAAACCTTGGAAGGCATTTCATTCCAGTTCTATCCTCTCCGGATCACCAAACATGCGGGCCAGCATAATGCTCAAATATTCTCGAATATTTCGGGTCAGCAGAAAATTCTGACGCACCAACTCCTTTGCCTTGCAACCCATGACGTGGGCTGTATCTGGGTTTCGCAAGAGATATCGAGTTCGCAAAGCAGCGCCTTCCGGAGTCTTAACGAGGAAACCCGTGTGGTGGTTCACGACCTGAAGACGAATTCCTCCCGTGTCACCACCAATTACAGGTTTTCCTTTCCACATGGCCTCCGTGACGGTCAAGCCGAATCCTTCTTTAAGAGACTTTTGAAGCACTACATCGGCGCCTCGCTGCAGAGCATTGATCGTTGCATGGGCGTCCGGGGGTAACTGAAGCACATGAATGTCTTTGTCAGTACCCGCCTCGCTGCGTACTTCGGCCAGGACCGCTTCGGCTTCAGGGTCATCGGTGGCCCCACCACCAGCGAGGACCAACTGAAGCGCCGGAACGAACGGCTTGACCAATCGATATGCTCTGACCACACCGAGAGGATCCTTGAAACGATCAAAACGTGAGACCTGTAGCATTATTGGTCTGTCAGGATCCAGACCGAATTGAACTTTTGCGCCGAGGATTTCCTCCTCGGTCAGATTCATGTTTTTTTCGCTGATAGGGTCGATGCTTGGCGGCATCAGATACTGAGTGTGTGGCAAGGGCTGGGAAAAATCCGCGAGGGAAAAAATACTCGCATCGTATTCCACCACGAAATTTCGCAAGTACTTCCATACCGGACGATAAGGATGGCTCAAGTCGATATGGCATCGCCAGATCCACTTGCCTTTTCGGTTCGGGCATGACCTCAACAGCGGCAGTGGCTGCGGATCGTGTATAATAACTATGTCTGCATCCTCCAGGACCGAACGGAGTTCTTCCGAGTTTTGAGCGCCGGTTTCCTCGTAAAACTTAAAAGACGCATCCCCCAATGGGGCGGGTATTCCTTGTAACGCGTTGTGGAAGCTCTTTGTAATCTGAAAAAAACGCTCCTCGCCTCGAATAACTTCCCACCGAACATCGAGGCCCAGATCTCTCTGAAGGGGAACCAGCTTGGTTAGGATTTCCGCCACACCTCCACCTACATAAGTGGAGTTCACATGCACCAGTTTGATTCCTGATAATGGTTTTGCAATCTGACGGAGTCGGTCGATCACGTCTTCGCCGGTAACTACCGCATAATCTTGAATAGATGTCATCCGGAAACTCCCTGAAAACGATGCGCAAACAAATTTGTCAGTTGCGTCCGTAGTTCCATGAGAGATACAAAATAGGGATCTACCGACGCTAGTTGTGAGCAAAGATCCTCATAGCGATCACCGCATGGTCTTAACCACAAGCGGAAGTCGTCCATCATTTCAGTGCTACGCCGTCTAGCGTCAATAAAATGATAGAATAAGCTTCCCGCAGACATTTTGGAAACAGCCTCCACCAATTGCTCTGGCTCTTCAATCTTTTGTCGGGTGTCAAACACTATTATTTGAGATCTGACAAAATGAAACTGCATGTCAAGCTCGGCCCAAGTAATTATTTCGGTCTCATCCAACCTCTGTTCAATGACTTCAAGCAGCTCTTGGCGTAAAGATTCTAGATCTACAAAACCACCAGGGTTGATAATGGATAATCGTTCAGCAAGAATACTGTCTTGAAGGGCATAGCGAACCCATTC
>JAZDKD010000370.1:0-4562 GCA_043803345.1 Pseudomonadota bacterium | reverse complement strand
GCCGAAGATATTTCATCAATCAGCATGGGAGCGGCTTTCATTTACTGAAGGCGCCCAACGAGAAACTGCCACCTCTGAATTCTCTTCATCGCCCATGAATACCTCGTTTGACACTTGGCGCTTTTTTGCCTCCCCAGATTGACAAATCATTGCCGACTCATGAACACAAGTTTTTTGCTCCATTATATGTTTCAGAATGAAAGCAATATGATACTTGCAATTGCAGTTTTTGTGGTTTAGGCTCAGATGGCCTTTGATCAAGGCTCTCCAGAAATTGATTTTGGCTGGTTCCGGGAGATTTGTTCCTATCACTTTTTAAGGTCAAAAAAACCATTGGAAAATCTCTCCCAAAAAGCTGCAGATTTCAAATTGTTGGATTAGGAGGTTCAATAAATTAGATGGCTTTCCAATTGCCGAATTTTGATCCATTCTTTACCTGGGTCAACAGAGGAAGAATACTTTATTCACCTGGAGCAAGGTCAGAACTTGCTTTTGAATTAGGGCAAATGAATGCTGACAAACCGCTGGTCTTAACTGACAAAGGCCTCACCAAAGCAGGTGTGACTCAACAGGTTGTTGAAACTCTTCAGAAATCGGGAGTTAACCCTGCCAGCCTTTATGACGATATTGTTCAAGACGCAAGAATTGAAAATATTAATCAGGCTGCCCAGCTCTACAATGACTCTAAAGCCGATTCTTTGATTGCTGTCGGAGGTGGGAGTGTTCTTGATACTGCCAAAGCCGTCAATATCCTTCTGGGCAAAGGGCTAAGCGATTTCAAACCGTTGGCCGATCAGGCGGCCCTTTGGGAAGACGCCGCTCCACTACCGCCGCATATAGCGATACCTACCACCGCTGGAACAGGATGCGAAGTTACCAATGTTCTGGTTGTGATGGACAACGCGTCGCAAGCGAAACTGTCGGTCACACATCCATACTGTAACGCTGATTTGGCGATCCTGGACCCGGAACTTACGATCATGCTCCCGGCCAAAATAACTGCGTTCACAGGAATGGACGCCCTTACTCACGCTATTGAAGGCGTCACTTCCACTGCGGCGCAGCCAATTTCCGACGCGCTCGGGTTACACGCAATTCGAATGATTTCCCAGGCTCTATCTCTGGCGGTTCAGGAACCCGGCAACATCGACGCCAGAGGACAAATGTTGATAGCGGCGACTCTTGCTGGCATGTGTTTCTGCAACGCCATGACAGGGGCGACGCATGCGCTAGCTCACGCATTGGGAGCTCTCTATTCAATCCCCCACGGTCTTGCCAACGCGATCATGCTGCCTCTAGTTATGGAATTTAACGCTCCCGAGGTTGCAGAAAGATATTCAATGATTTCCCAGGCGCTAGGCGTTTCAAAGGCGAATGAACCAGAACAGGCTAAAGCTATGGCGTGTGTGGACGCTATCAAGAAGCTGAAAATGGATATAGGTCTTACAGACACTCTCAAGGACTTCAATCTTCCAACTGACCCCAATGAGCTGACAGGTCTTGTGGAACTAACTGCTGGGGACAGTCAGATAACTTACAATCCAAGAGTTCTCGAGGATGCGGACATATTAAACCTTATTGTGAAAGCATTTTAAAAACCAAGGAGGTTGAAATGGAATTTTGGAAAGATGAGACAGAGCCGATCGAGGCTTTTCTAGCGCTTTTTGAAAACGCCAAGAAAGACCCAGAACTGTCCGAGGGTCTAAAGAAGGTCAATCAACTGATTTGGTTTGACTATACTGAAGACGGCCCAAACTGCTCATTCCATGTTGATTGCAGGAACGGTGAGATAAAAGTCGGAGTGGGAAAACCCAGCGAACAACCTAATCTGACAATGAGTCTTTCGGCCGACGACGCTCACAGGTCTTGGTCAAACAAACTTAATCCTGTGATGGCTATCACCAGGAAAAAAATAAGGGTCAAAGGATCTGCCACAGGCTTGTTAAAATTAGCGCCAAAACTTAAGAAAGTCGCTTCAATTTATATCGACACTCTCAAAGAAATGGGCTGGGAAAACAAAATAATCGCTTAACCTATGTCAGGGGTGACCTATGAAAGGATATTCAGGCCGGTTCTTGAAAATAGATCTTACCAGCGGATCAACAAGTTTATATGAACCGACACATGATCATTATCGTCGGTTTGTAGGAGGCGCTGGACTCGCGGCTAAAATATTTGTTGAAAACGGAAACTTCGATGCTGATCCGCTTGCGCCTGAGTCTTTGCTAATATTCACACTTGGACCGTTTGCCGGTTTACGCCTTTCGGGATCAAGTCGTTTCTCGGCAGCGGCTCGTTCCCCCTTAACGGGCCACTGGGCGGATTCTTCTTGCGGAGGAAATTTTGCGCCCGAACTGAGATACGCGGGATTTGACGGAATCATTATTTCAGGCGCGGCTGAGTCGCCTTCCATTTTGGTTATCAAGGATCTGGCCGCCGAGATTGAATCGTGTCAGGAATTGTGGGGAAAAGGCATAGAATCGACAACTTCTATTTTGAAGCAGAGGTATGGTAAATCGTTCAAAACACTCGCAATAGGACCTGCCGGTGAAAATCTGGTTAAATTTGCCTGCATAATGAATGACGGGCATAGCGCATTTGGCAGAACAGGATTAGGCGCTGTAATGGGGTCAAAGAAACTTAAAGCCATAGTTTTAAAGGCTTCAAAAAAAACCTTAGATGTTCAGGACCCCAATAATTGTAAAAGACTTGTAAATGATTTAAACAATCGGACCAGAGAGTCTGTGACCCTGGGAGTAATGAGGGAAAATGGCACTGCGGCCAATCTTGAAGGTGGCGTTCACCTGGGAGATGTTCCTATAAGAAATTTTACGTCCAATTTCTGGGAGGAAATGGCCGAGGCTCTCACCGGATCAACTCTATCGGAAAATTATTTGGTCAGGAGAGCTAACTGCGCTTTCTGCAATGTTGCGTGTAAAAGGATTGTGCAAATAGACGACGGACCTTTTGCTTTGTCGCGAGGCCCGGGACCCGAGTACGAGACCATTGCAGCTTTTGGCTCGCTCCTGGGCTCGATGGACTTGGCCGCTGTGTGTAAGGCTGGGAGAATATGTAATGATCTCGGTGTCGATACCATATCTTGCGGATCCTCAATAGCATGGGCTATTGAGGCTTTTGAAAAAGGCGCCTTGAGTCAGTCTGACACAGAAGGCCTTGCGCTCAAGTGGGGTGACATGGAGACCGTAATTGACAAACTGTTGCCGCTCATAGCGCATAGAAGAGGAAGACTTGGCCAGTTGCTGGCGGAAGGGTCGGTCTCTGCGGCAAAAAGCACGGGCAAAAATTCAGAAAGCTACACAGTCCACGCTAAAGGCCTTGAAGCGCCTATGCATGATCCTCGTGGTGGCGGCCATGGCCTTGCTTTGACGTACGCCATCAGTCATAGAGGAGCCTGCCACGTTTTTTCCCCAATGTTGTTCATGGAAATGGGTGCCTGTTATTACCCTGAAATTGGCTTTGATCTTGAGCTGGATCCTATGTCATCTGATAATAAACCAGAGGCGGCTGTTGTGGCGGTTACTTTGGGAGCGTTGGAAAACAGCGCTTGTATGTGTCAGTTTGCAGACCGTGAGATTACGATACCTGAATGGGTTGATCTGTTTAACTGTGTTGCGGGCATGAACTGGGACATTGAAGACATGATGAAGACCGGTCGAAGAATATTCTATTTGCAGCGACTTATAAACCACAGGTTTGGAGTCCGCGCAAAAGATGATGTGGTTTCTAATCGTTTATTGGCGCCTGCGACTGATGGAGCTCCTGAAGGAATAAAAATAAACTTTGAGCAAATGAAAAGACGTTTTTATGAGCTTATGAATTTGGATTGGCTTTCCGGAGCGCCTTTGCGCCGGGTTGTCCTGGATCATGACTTGACAACCGAAACCGCCCGTGTCATGGGAGATCTGTCTTGAGGGTGTATGTAGAGCCTGTCGGCCTGTTAAAGAGGACTTTTAACGCAACTGTTGTGGAGTTGCAGAACAAGTCCACGATTCAGGATCTTATTCAAGTATTCAATCTTCCCAAGGAATTAAGGGCCATTGCATTGATCAAAGGGAAAAGGCAGAGCCATGATCATAACCTGGAGGATGGAGATTCGGTCAAATTGGTTTGCCTGGCGTTGGGAGGATGATATGGCCTGGGCTGAATTTATTTGGACTCGATTGCTCCAAAACGATTTATCTTGATGAGGAAATGACACCTACAGGGGATTTTTCTCAAGCCACAAGACTAGGCTTATGAGCGTCCATATCTGCCTGTTATTGTCCCTGACACCGTTAAGATGCTCATCCAATAACGTCGTGCAATACTTCGGATTAATTGCTCCTGACTTGGCCAGTCTTTTATCCGAAAAGACATCACCAACAAAGTCTCTCAGTTCATTCTTTATCCAAAAAGGCAAAGGCGGGGTAAAGCCCTTTTTCTTTCCCTTTCTGATTGAGGCAGGCAGCAGACGTTTCACAGCGCCCCTCAATAGGCTCTTTGTTTGAAAACCTTTAGATTTAACCCCTGGAGGTATGACGGCTATTCTTTCAACCAGCTTG